>CALVNA010000050.1 GCA_944349535.1 uncultured Clostridia bacterium | reverse complement strand
GTAGCTGATGGTCAAGTAACTCTTGGTCAAAGCATTATAGCTAAAACAACAGCTCACAAATTAAGAAGAATATATGATGGAAAAGTAATTGTAGGATTTGCAGGAGCAGCTGGTTATGCTGTGCTACTTTGTGAAGAATTTGAAAAATGTTTAAATAAATTTTCAGGAAGTCTTGTAAGAAGTGCAGTAGAATTTGCTAAAAATGTTAGAACTATGCCTCACGGAAGCAATGAAGATGTTATGATGTTGGTAGCAGATAAAGATACTTTACTTATGCTAAGTTCATCAGGAGAAATATTAGAACCAGAGGGTGATGTGTATTCTATAGGTAGTGGAAGTAATTATGCTCTAGCAGCAGCTAAAGCATTAATGCGTAATACAAATATGTCTGCAAAAGAAATTGCTGATGAAGCAATGAAAATTGCTAGTGAAACTTGTGTATTTACAAATTCAAATTACACTTACGAGGAGATTTAATTATGATGACTTGTAAAGAAATTGTTAATAAATTAGATGAATATATTGTAGGGCAATATAAAGCTAAACGTGCAGTATCAATCGCTCTTAGAAATAGATATAGGCGTAGTCAATTACCTAAATCTGTAAGTGATGAAATAATGCCAAAAAACATTATATTAAAAGGTCCTACAGGGGTAGGTAAAACAGAAATAGCAAGAAGGCTAGCTAAGCTTGTTAATGCGCCTTTTGTAAAAGTAGAAGCTACTAAATATACAGAAGTAGGTTATGTTGGTCGTGATGTTGAAAGCATGGTGAGAGACCTTGTTGAAGTTGCTGTGAGAATGGTAAAAGATGAGCAATCTCATGAGATTGAAAACAAAGTTAAGCCAATTGTGGAACAAAAACTGCTTGATGCCATTTGTGACACTTGGAGAGGAGAGGGTAAAACTGTTGATAAAGATGATACACTCACCCTTCTTCAAAATGGAAAACTTGAAAATGAAACTGTTGATATTGTTGTGCTTGACAATCCAAAACCAATGCTCAGCATAGGTGGCCCAGAGATAACTCTTGGATCAATGTTTGATGGACTTATGCCTGCAAAACATAAAAAGAGAAAAATGACTGTTGCAAGAGGACGAGAACTTTTGATGCAAGAAGAATGCGACAAACTTATCGACCAAGACAATGTTTATGCTGAGGCAATCAGACGAACAGAAGAAGAAGGCATTATTTTTATTGATGAAATTGACAAAATTATTGGAAAAAGTGGTGGCTCAAACAATCAAGATGTGTCAAGAGAGGGTGTGCAAAGAGATATTCTTCCAATTGTGGAAGGTTGCACAGTAGCAACAAAATATGGCAATGTCAAGACAGACTTTATTCTCTTCATAGCCTCTGGTGCTTTTCATGTGTCAAACATAACTGACATGATACCAGAACTTCAAGGTCGTTTTCCAATCAGAGTTGACCTTGACAACTTGACAAAGGAAGATTTCAAAAAAATTCTTTCAAAAACAAAAAATTCAATCATTTTGCAATATGCAAGCATATTGAAAGTGGATAATGTTGACCTTAAATTCACAGAGGATGCTATTGAAGAGATTGCTCAAATGACCGTTGAAGAAAATGAAACAAGTGAAAACATTGGAGCAAGAAGACTTCACACCATTATGGAAGCCTTGCTGGAAGATATTTCATTTAATGCAACAGGAAAAGAGCCAATGCATGAAGTGGTTGTTGATAAAGCATATGTCCAAAATGCTTTCAAAGAGAGTAAACGCCGTTTTGACCTTAAAAAATATGTTTTGTAAGAGGTTGTTATGGACAAAAGCAGAACAGAACTTTTGATAGGCAAAGAAGGTGGTGAAAAATTGAAAAAGGCAAATATAGCAGTTGTTGGCGTTGGTGGTGTGGGTGGTTATGTTTGCCATATGCTTGCAAGAAGTGGCATAGAAAAGTTGACCATTGTTGATTTTGACAAGGTCAGTGCATCAAATTGCAATAGACAGGTAGTTGCAAACTATAACACAATAGGACAATACAAAGTTGATGTCATGAAAAGCCAACTTGAAGAAATCAACAATCAAATTCAAGTGACAGCTTGCAAAGAAAAAATTTGTCCAGAAAATTTTGAAAAAATTTTGCTTAAAAATTTTGATTATGTCATTGATTGCATAGATGATGTGAAAAACAAAGCTGATATGATAGTTTTTTGCAAAAAGCATAACATAAAAATATTATCAGCCATGGGTGCTGGCAACAGATGGGATATTCCAAAATTCTATCTCACAGACATTTTCAAAACTCATGATGATGGACTTGCAAAGGCACTCAGAAAAAGGTTGAGAGTGGAAGGAATAACCAGTTTGGAAGTGGTCACTTGTGACACAAAACCACAAAAATGTGAGGGGACTGTTGGAAGCATAAGTTATTATCCAGCCATGTGTGGGATAACAATTTCAGCAGTGGTGATAAACAAATTGTTAAAGGAGGAGTTATGAAAATTATCAAAAGTGAAGAATTTGAAAAAAAAAAAAAAAAAGGTGTGACAGTCATAGATTTT
>CALVNA010000049.1 GCA_944349535.1 uncultured Clostridia bacterium | reverse complement strand
AATCAATCATTGTGTTGCTGACCACTATTGCACCGTGCGTTGTAACGCTAAGTCCTAGTGGCACACCGCCAACATAGACTTCTTCTTCCGGTAAAATTTCAACCTTAATTTTTTTGATAGGAATGAAACCGAAAAGCTTAAAAATAACACTGCCAGTTTTATCACTTCTCTCTCCTGTTTCAAGATAATCATTTAAAAAATCTGCAGAATAAAATTTGCCTAAACTTGTATCACGGTTAAGATTTTCGATTTCTTCCAAATTTGTGTAAAAATTGTCAGGCAGGGAATTGATCGAGACAAATGAAAGATTATTTACCAAACATGACAATAAAAAAACAATTAAAAATACATATGAAAATGTAACAACTTTGTTTTGTTTTTTTCTTGGAAACATTATATTCTCCTTTGAATAATTTGTCGTAAGACAAAAAAAAAGACTAACCTATTGGTTAGTCTGTGCAGTTATTGTTTTTTTATAATTATTTTTCTGTAGAGCCTTGTGGATCGTCAAAATATGGTTTTAGCGATGGTGCTAATTGAATATATTCGATGGCTGTAATGTATAAGTTTGCATACTTTAAATATTTCTTTGCTTCCGCTTGAAAAGCATATAAAGCATTGTTAATTTCAATATTATCATCTGCACCTTGTAAAGAATAAATCTTTGCAATTTTATAGTTTTCTCCCTTGCTATCTTTTGTGTTTCTGTAACACTGAGCGAGTTTGACAAAATCCTCTTTTTTCTCGTCAAAATACCTGCTCATAATATCGCTATCATCAAATGTTTCAATAAAAGCATCCAAAAATTCTTGTTTTTGCTTGATGTAATTCAATGTTTCATTAAACTCTTCTTCTGTTTCGTAATCATCCGTATCCCAATATTTGTTGATTGAGACATTTTTTATTGTATTTTGCAATTTGTTTGCGTATTCAGACAAGGAAATAAAGTTGTTTTCTTGTTTTTTGCCATTATTTTCCATAGATCACCTCTTTTGTTAATTTATTTTACCACAAAAAATAGAAAAAATCAAGATCAATTTTTAATTATTCTTCATCTGGTAAATTTACATTGTGATAGACTTCTTGAACATCGTCTAAATCTTCAAGCAAATCAATCATACGGTTGAATTTGACGAGTTTGTCTTGGTCAAGGTCAACATAAGAATCTGGGACAAGTCTTGTTTCAGCATTTAAAACTTGATACCCCTTTTCTTTCATTTGGTCTGCGATTGTGTTGTGCTCGTTTTGCTCTGTTACGACTTCGCAATAATCATCATATTCAACAACATCAACGGCACCAAGTTCAAGAGCATCCATCATAAGAGAGTCAACATCTTTGTCTTGCTTGTCAATTTCAACAATTCCTTTGCGTTTAAAGAGATAGCTTACGCAACCTGTAGCACCAAGAGAGCCACCGAACTTATCAAAAGCATGGCGAACATCACCAGCAGTTCGGTTTTTGTTGTCAGTCAAACACTCAACAATCACGGCTGAACCGCCTGTGCCATAACCTTCATAAGTGCAGCTTTCATAGTTTACTCCAGAAAGTTCGCCAGCAGCTTTTTTTATGCTGCGCTCAATTGAATCATTTGGCATATTGTTTTGTTTTGCTTTTGCAATAACATCACGAAGTTTTGGGTTAGAAACAGGATCAGAACCGCCCGCTTTGACAATAACCGCGATTTCTCTGCCGATTTTTGTGAAAATCTTTCCCCTTTGAGCATCACTTTTGCCCTTTCGAGCTTGTATGTTGTGCCATTTTGAATGTCCTGACATAATTTTCTCCTTTTGACAAGATTTTATAAAAAATATTTCAATTACATTATATATGTTAATTTTTTTGTAACAAAAAGTCAAATCAAAGTCTATTGTTTCATGATTTTTGATCATTTTTTGGATATCAGAAATCAAAGCTATAAAGTTTTGCTGCTTTGGTTGTAAATATGATACATAATGACTCCACCAGATACTGCAGCATTCAAACTTTCAACACTTTTTTCCATAGGTAAAGATATTGCTTTTGTGCAAATTTGGCTTATTGTCTGGCTGACGCCCTGTCCTTCATTGCCAACTACCACTCCAACAATATTATCAAAATGGCATGAAAAAAGGTTTTTACCGTGCATATCAGCTTTTAATATAGGCAGCTGCCACTGTTTTGCTTGCAATGCAAACTCTTCTCTTGAGCAAGTTGTGATTTTGGCGTAAAAGATGGTGCCAACAGAGCTTCTCACTAGTTTTGAATTAGTTGGTTTGACGCTGTCTAAAAGATAGATGTGATTAAATCTGCAAGCAACAGCAGTTCTAATAAGAGTGCCAACATTGCCCGGATCTTGCAATCCATCAACAACCAAAAAGTTTGTGTTTGGCTTTTTTAAATCAACATCTTGTAGGTATTCTGCAATGCATAATACTCCTTGTGGTGTTTTGCAATCAGATAATTGTTCTATAACTTTGCTTTCAACAAGATAAGTTGGGCAAATATCACCCCACTTATTCACCGCTTCATTTTGAACCAGCAAAAGTTTTGGTTTCAGACCATTTGCAATTGCATCGTTTATAATTTTTATGTTATCCAAAAAAAGCAAAGAACTGTTTTCTCGTTTTTGCTTTTTTAAGTCTTTTATTAGATTGTTGCTTGCCTTAAGCATTATTTAACTTGTCCTACAAGCGCTGCAAATGCTTCAGGTTCTCTTACTGCCATATCAGCAAGCACTTTTCTGTTGAGTTCAATATTTTTGCTTTTAAGTCCAGCGATAAACTTTGAATAAGAAA
>CALVNA010000048.1 GCA_944349535.1 uncultured Clostridia bacterium | reverse complement strand
GTAAAAGAAAAGTGAAAAACGAAAAGTGAAGAAATAAGAGTACAAACAAAAATAATCCTCGCCTATCGGTTCGGATTATTCTTGTCTGGTGCTGGTGGTGGGAGTCGAACCCACACGGTGTTGCCACCTCAGGATTTTAAGTCCTGTGCGTCTGCCATTCCGCCACACCAGCATATTAAATTGTAGGGCAGTAGAAACCAAGGTTATGAATTTCGTTTACGCACAGGACTTTAAGTCCTGTGCTTCTATCACCCCAAAAATTTTAGCAAATTTTTGGGGACCCCGAGCCACTGCCAACCCAAAATCTTTTTTAAGCTTTTGGGGGCCCCGAGCCGCTGATCGCCCCAAAACTTTTACAAGCTTTTGGACAGCCTTTTTATCTTAAAATCTTTGTAAGCGAGGGCGGTGTGTGGTGATATTTTTGATGTCAGCTTGCAACAGCAATTTTAAAAGTCTGCAAAGGTCTCCTTATAAAAACGGCGACCTCTAAAAGAAGTCGCTTTTGGAGGTACCACCCGGATTTGAACCGGGGAATAAAGGTTTTGCAGACCTTTGCCTTACCGCTTGGCGATGGTACCATTTTGGAGCGGAAGACGGGACTCGAACCCGCGACATTTGCCTTGGCAAGGCAACGCTCTACCACTGAGCCACTCCCGCAAACTTGCATGCCAAGCATCTTGCTGTGCTTCTCAAGGTTTGCTCCTATAATATATCAAATTTTTAATAAAAAATCAACTGTTTTTGCCAAAATAATAAAATAAATTTGAAAAAGCAACAGATGGGTATGGAATTTGTCAGAAGCCAAAGAGTCTTCCACACAAGTATATATTCATTTTTTTGCAAAGTGGTAACAAAAAAAGTGCACTAGGCACTATTTTTCAAAATAAACAAATCCGTAACATCTAGGTCCAACATGAGAGCCTACAACACAACCTATTTCACAAGATGTGATTTTTTGACCTTGTGGCAATTTTGGCAAATACTTTTCTTTCAGTTTTTCAATTGCCGGAATGTTGTCGGAGTGAATAAAATAGAAGTCGTGTGCAGGGTCAATTTCTTTGATTTGCGCCAGCATAAAGCTGTCCGCTTGATTTGCACCCATACATTTTTTTATGTTGACAACTTTTCCATCAACTATGCTTACTATCGGCTTCACATTAAGCATAGAGCCGATGACTGCTGATGATGAAGACAGTCTGCCGCTGTTTTTAAGATACTTAAGGTCGTTGATTGCGGCGTAAAGTTTGCATTTTTCTTTCAGTCTGTAAAACTCTTTGATGATTTTTTCAATGCTTTGCTCTTTTTCCATAAATTTGCAAAGCTCACAAATGATTGCCCCTTGTGCAACTGTTGTGCAGCCGCTCTCTTCAATAAAAACATTTTTCATGCCCAAAGAATCGGCAGCCATTTGCGCTTGAATTTTGGTTTGGCTCATTTCCATGGAAATGACAATGGTAAAGATAAAAACATCTTCTTTGTTGGCATAATCTTTATAAAATTGTTCAAATTTATATGCATTTGGCATTGCGGTTTTAGGAATCAAGTTTGTCTTTTCAATTTTATCATAAAAATCTTTTTTGCTTAAACCTTCAGGATAAATTTCTTCGCCAAAAGCAACTTCAATAGGGATAATTGAAATATCATATTTTTCGAGATATTCTTCTGGAATATCACATGAAGCATCTGCAACTATTTTAAATTTCATAACTCTCTCCTTGTTACATTATAAATAATACAATATATCTCTAAAAAAAACAAACAATTTAAAGAAAAAATTGTTTGATTTTGGCAAGAGTTGTATGATAATAAAAAAATATTTAAAATTTTGTAAAAAATTGTAAAAAATGTTTGGATATTTTGAAGAAATGTATTATACTCAAGCTCGGAGGTAAGATAGTTATGAGTGAAGTCGAGCAAAAGAAAATGATTTTTGTAGAAGAAAAACTAAGTTCATGGCTTTTAAAGATTAGAATAATGCCAAACACAAAAGGCTATCCGATTTTAAAAGATGTTGTTTTACAACTAGTTTTCGACAGTTCTAAAAAAATCAACATGAACAAAATGTTGTATCCAGCTCTTGCAGAAAATTACAATATTTCAGTCAGCCAGGTTGAGCGTAGGCTGAAAACGGTTTGTGAAATCTGCAAACGAGAGTCTTCTGAGAGCGATCTAAGTCATCTTTTTGGTTATTCAAACATCGACACAATTTCTGTCAAGCAGGTTGTGTGTTCGCTTGCTGAAAGGCTGAATATGGAATACAGGTCTATGATGTATCATAATGGTTATAGTTTTTCGTAAAATTTCAAACTTTAGGGTTTGATTTTTTGTTTTTTATTGCTAAAAAGGCTTCATTTTTGATAATAAGCCGGCGCAGCAGAAAAAGCTTTTGAAGCAAGAGAAAGGGCAAGTAAAAAAATTTTAAAGGATATGCCTGAATATTAAAATTTGCAACAAAAAACTTGGAGAATTAATGAAAAGGCTTTTTGAATGGCGGCGACAGCTAAGATTTAAGTGCAAACAGGAATTTTTTCCTGTTTTTTTAATAATTTGAAATATCAAGCGGTAAATTAAAAATATTCCCTAAAAACCTGGTGATTTTCAGGGGACCCTGTCTCACCCAAGGGGTTCGACTCCCACTTTTTATGCTTGATTTTATTAAAATAAAAAACTGCATCTCACACGCAGTCTGCTTCATGGTGCCGATGGTGGAAGCCTTACCCTAAAAATCTGGTGATTTTCAGGGAACCCTGTCTCACCCAAGGGGTTCGACTCCCACTTTTTATGCTTGATTTTATTAAAATAAAAAAACTGCACTTTATACGCAGTCTGTCTTGTGGTGCCGATGGTGGGAGTCGAACCCACATGAAGTTGCCCTCAACGGATTTTGAGTCCGTCGCGTCTGCCATTCCGCCACATCGGCAAATTTTAATTTTTGAAGAGTTTGTTTTGAAGCATTGCATTTCGTTTTCGCGACGGCCTCTTGAGTCCGTCGGTCTGCCACTGATCACCCCAAAACCTTTGCAAGCTTTTGGGGACCCCGAGCCGCCAC
>CALVNA010000047.1 GCA_944349535.1 uncultured Clostridia bacterium | reverse complement strand
GTTCTCCCAGATCCAATTTATAAGAGCAAAGTTGTTACAAAACTTGTAAATCAGGTTATGGAATCTGGAAAGAAAGGACTTGCTCAAAGAATTGTTTACGGAGCTTTTGACATTATCAAACAAAAACTTGAACAAGAACCACTTGAAGTGTTCTTGACTGCACTTGAAAATGTAAAACCAGTGCTTGAAACAAAATCTAGAAGAGTTGGTGGAGCTACTTATCAAGTTCCAATGGAAATCAGACCAGAACGCAGACAAACTCTTGCTATCAGATGGCTTGTGAATTTTGCAAGAAAAAGAACTGGTGAAAGAGGAATGCAGGCAAGACTTGCAGGCGAAATTATGGATGCTTTCAACTCAACTGGCGCTTCAATCAAAAAGCGTGATGAACTTCACAGAATGGCTGAAGCAAACAAGGCATTTGCTCATTTCAAGTGGTAAAACTAAAGGAGAAAGGGTGGATTTAACAGAAATTTTTGCAAGAAACATGCCAGCATTTAATAATTTCTTTTCTGAGATATTAAAGGTCTCAGGTGAAGATCTTTTTATAAAATGCAACAAAAATGGCTTTATCGCAGTTGTTTTGAACGTGAAATTTTGGGGAGAACAACCAAAATTTGTGTTTACCGAGAATGATTTATACACTTTAGGCGATTACAGCATTACCGAGCAATACAAAAATGAATTGAAACAAAAATGGCTGGAGTTTCTTGAAGAATTTAAAGATTTAGAAAAATAATTGGCTTATATCACCAATCAAAAAAGGATATAAATCTATATAGGAGAAAAAAATATGGCAAACAATCTAGAACTTACTAGAAATGTCGGCATTATGGCTCACATTGACGCAGGAAAAACCACAACAACTGAGCGTATTTTGTATTACACAGGCAAAAGCCACAAAATCGGCGAAGTTCACGATGGTGCTGCAACAATGGACTGGATGGCGCAGGAACAGGAAAGAGGTATTACAATCACTTCAGCTTGCACAACTTGCACTTGGAAAGGTCATAAAATTAATATTATCGACACTCCTGGACACGTTGACTTCACAATTGAAGTTGAACGTTCACTCAAAGTGCTTGATGGTGCTGTTTTGGTGCTTTCTGCTCGTGATAAAGTTCAACCTCAAACAGAAACTGTTTGGCGTCAATCAAACAAATACAAAGTGCCAACAATCATCTATGTCAACAAAATGGACAGAGATGCTGCTGACTTCTTTGGTTGTGTTGAATCAATACAAAGAAGACTTAAAACAAACCCATTGCCAATCCAAATGCCTATTGGTGAGGCTGACACATTCCGCGGAATTATCGACCTTTTGACCATGAAAGCAGAAATTTATAAGGACGACATGGGCACTCAAATCGAAATTTCAGATATTCCTGCAGAACTTAAGGCAAAGGCAGAAGATGAACATAACAAAATGATCGAAAAAATCGTTGAAACTGATGACGCTTTGCTTGAAAGATATTTTGAGGGAGAAGAAATTTCAATCGATGAACTTAAAAAAGCAATCAGAAAGGCAACAATCAGCAAAGCTCTTGTTCCAGTTCTTTGCGGTTCTTCATATAAAAATAAAGGTGTTCAAATGCTTTTGGATGCTATGGTAGAGTATCTTCCAAGCCCACTTGATATTGACTATATCAAAGGCATCAACCCTGAAACTGGGGAAGAGGAAGACCGAGCTCCAGATGAAAATGCTCCACTTGCTGGTCTTGCATTTAAAATCATGACAGACCCTTATGTTGGCGGCTTAACTTTCTTCCGTGTTTACTCGGGCAAACTGACTGCAGGCTCTTACGTTTACAACTCAAACACAGGAAAAACTGAAAGAGTTGGACGTCTTATCAGAATGCACGCAAACAACAGACAAGAAATCACTGAAGTTTCTGCTGGAGATATTGCAGCTATCGTTGGACTTAAAGACACTATCACAGGACATACTCTTTGTGATGAAAAACATCCTATCCAACTTGAAAGTATGGAGTTCCCAGAACCTGTTATCCAACTTGCTATCGAACCAAAAACTAAAGATATGCAAGAAAAAATGGCTCTTGCTCTTGCAAAACTTTCAAGAGAAGACCCTTCTTTCAGAGTTTCAACAAATCAAGAGACTGGTCAAACTTTGATTGCTGGTATGGGTGAATTGCACCTTGAAATCATTGTTGACAGACTACTTCGTGAATTTAAGGTTGAAGCAACTGTTGGTAAACCACAAGTAAGCTATCGTGAAGCAATCAAAAAGGCTGTTCGAGCTGAAGGAAAATTCATTCGTCAGTCAGGTGGTAAAGGTCAATACGGACACTGCGTTATTGAAATGGAACCACTTGCTCCAGGCGAAGGCTATAAATTTGAGGATAAGACTGTTGGTGGATCTGTTCCAAAAGAATATATCCAACCAATCAACAATGGAATCAATGAAGCAAGAATGAACGGCGTGCTTGCTGGCTATGAGACTGTTGACTTTAAAGTTACTTTGGTTGATGGTTCATACCACGAAGTTGACTCTTCTGAAATGGCGTTTAAAATCGCTGGTTCTATGGCTTTCCAAGAAGGTGCAAGAAATGCAGATCCTGTGCTTCTCGAACCTATTATGAAGGTTTCTGTTGAAGTGCCTGATGAATATCTTGGAACAGTTATGGGCAACTTGACTTCAAGAAGAGGAATGCTTACTGGCACAGAATCTTCTGCAGGAATTCAAATCGTTAATGCAGAAGTTCCTCTTGCTGAAATGTTTGGCTATGCAACTGACCTTCGTTCTCAAACTCAGGGCAGAGGCAATTATGTTATGGAACCTTTGAAATATCAAGAAGTTCCAAAATCTATTGCTCAAACAATCATTGGTGAAAGAGCTAAAAATAAACAATAATCAAAATTTTGACTTTTTGTCAGTTTGCTGACTTTAAAATGCTTAGAAATGGCTGATGTGGCTTATTTTCAAGCAATTTGGTCAAAAAATTTGAGAAAAATCAAAAAAACATTTTGTTTTTACAAAAAAATATGCTATGATATGGTAGCAAAACAAAAAAAGGTAGTGATTTTAAAATTCAAGAAAGTTTTATTGAAAGAAAAATGCAAAACAAAATC
>CALVNA010000046.1 GCA_944349535.1 uncultured Clostridia bacterium | reverse complement strand
AATTTCTGGAACATCACCTGAAACGATTGCTTGTGCCAGCCCTTCAACAACCGCAGTTTTTCCCACGCCTGCTTCGCCAATAAGCACAGGGTTGTTTTTGGTTTTTCGGCACAAAATTTCAACAACTCGTTGAATTTCTTCTTCTCTGCCAATCACTGGGTCAAGTTTATGCTCTTTGGCCTTTAAAGTGATGTCTGTGCCCATGTCAAGCAATTTTTCTGGCAAAGTGCTGCCTGCTTGTTTGTTTGAAGTCTTTTGCCCTTCCTTATCTTCTGCAGAAGAAGCAGTGTTTGCCTGCAAAGCTCGTATAACTTTGCCACGCATTGCTTCAATATCAACATTGAAAGGCCCTTGCAAAATTCTGTAAGCCACCGAGCCACTTGAAGAAAGCAAGGCAAGCAAAAGATGCTCAGTGCCAAGAAAAGAATGGTTCATTTGAAGTGCGATTTGCTGAGCTATTCGAAACAAATCTTTTGTGCGCGGCGTGAGCTCAACTTCAGTGCTGAACAGAATGTCGCCGTCAGCATTTTGTTCAAAAAAATCAAACATAGTGCTTTCAGTGATTCCTTCCTCAGCCAAAATTTCACTTGCCAGCGTGCCTTCAACAGCTGTCAAGCCGTAAAGAATATGCTCGCTGCCAACAAGATTTGAGCCAAATCTCAAGGCGATTTTGCTGGCATTTTTTATCACTTTTTCAATATTATCTGAAAATGAAGATGATTGATAATTCATGTATTCCTCCTTTGAACGAGATTTTTTATCTCTCTAGAAATATACTCACTCCTTACAATGTTTTCCTTTTTATTTTCAAAAAAATCAAAAATTTCTTTTAAATTTGAGCTTGCCCCTTCGTAAAACAACTTCATAAATTTTTCATCATCCTTAATGGTTAAAAATCCAACTGCCGCGCCAAACTTGACAGAAGAAAGCAGTGATAGCATTTCATCTTCTTTAAGACTATAGCAATTTGTCAAAATTCCGTAGCTGCGCAAACATTCATCTTTGATTTTTTCATATTCTTCACTCAAAATTTGCTCTCTTGCCAGCTTTTCTTTTTCTATGACATCATAAATAAACTGACTGACTTTGTCAATAATTTCATCTTCAGAAAAACCCAAAGAACCTTGATTTGAAATTTGATATAAGCTGCCCTTTGCTTGACTGCCTTCGCCATAACAGCCACGTACGGTAAGCTGGTTTTCTTTTGCCAAACGAAAAATATACTCAATGCTGTTTTGTCTTTCAAGTGCTGGCAAAAAAAGCATAACAGATGCTCTCATTGCTGTGCCAAGGTTTGATGGCGATGCTGTGATAAAACCCAAGTCATTATCAAACGCTATTGGCAAACTTTTGCAAATCTCTTGATCGATTTTGTTCAGTCTGCGATAAGGTTTGTATAGATTAAAGCCATTTTCAATGCACTGTTCTCTGATATGATCTTCTTCATTAATCATTACGATGATTTTTTGATCTTCACTTATTGCAAGAGAAGATATGTCTTTGTTTTCGATAAGTTCTTTGCTGATAAGATGTCTCTCAAACATAGCATTGCATTCATTCAGCGAACAATCGCTGAGTTTTATGTGCGAAAAAACCTCAAACTTTTCAAGCGTTTTGATGACCGCGTTGGTGATATAACTTGCATCAATTTCGCTGTCAAGTTTGGTGTAAAATTTAAGCCCATCAACATTTCTTGCAAGACGAATTCTGGAAGAAATGGCAATGTTGTCAAATTCTTCCATCTTCCCCTCCAATTTTTTTACCCCTGTGTTTTTTGTCGCCATAAAGTTGATGCACAAGACTTTTGAGCTGATCAATTTCTTGATAGCACCTTGCACATCCAACAAACCCAGTTTGTTTGATTTCATTGAAAGTGGTGTTACAATATGGGCATTTGTTCATATATTCTCCTGCAATTAGTCTTTATCAATTCCTTTCATTGTCAAAGCAATTCTTTTCTTTTGCAGGTCAACTGACAAAACTTTAACATCAACACGCTGTCCAACTTTAAGCACTTCAGAAGGATGCTTTATATATGCATCAGAAATCTGGCTGATGTGAACAAGTCCGTCTTGATGCACTCCGATATCAACAAAAGCACCAAAGTCAATAACATTTCGCACAACGCCAGAAAGCACCATTCCTTCTTTAAGGTCTTCCATTGAAAGCACATCGCTTCTTAAAACTGGTTTTGGCATACTTTCACGAATGTCTCTGCCAGGTTTGAGAAGTTCTTTGACAATATCGTCAAGTGTTGGCAAACCCACTTCACATTCTTTTGCCACCTTTTCTTCGCCTTTAAGTTTAATAAGATTTGGCAAAGTTGAAATGTTGCCATTTTTGACATCTTCTTCGGTCAAATCAAATATTTTAAGTAATTTTCTGGTAGCTTGATAACTTTCTGGATGAACAGCTGTGTTATCCAAAATCTCGTCGCCACCAACAACACGCAAGAAGCCTGCACATTGTTCATAAGCCTTTGGGCCAAGCTTTGGCACTGACAAAAGTTGTTCTCGGTTTGTGATTCCTTTAACCTTTGCTCTGTATGCCACGATATTTTTTGCAATTGACATATTTAGGCCTGAAACATAAGATAAAAGGCTTGGACTTGCAGTGTTAAGGTCAACTCCAACACTGTTGACGCAGTCTTCAACAACACCTGTCAAAACTTCTGTCAATCTGTTTTGTGGCATATCATGTTGATATTGCCCAACACCGATAGATTTGACATCAATTTTGATCAGCTCAGCAAGCGGATCTTGAAGTCTTCTTGCGATTGAAACAGCAGAGCGCAACGAAACATCATAGTCAGGAAATTCTTCGGCGCCAAGTTTGCTTGCTGAATAAACTGAAGCCCCTGCCTCACTTACCACTGCGTAGCTTACTGGTCTTGACACGTGTTTTATAAGTTCGGCAACAAAAATTTCAGCTTCTTTTGAGGCTGTGCCGTTGCCAATTGAAATCACGTCAACTTTGTGTTTTTCAATCAAAGTTTTCAGCTTTTCAATAGACTCTTCTGTTTTTGATTGTGGTGGCGTTGGATAAACCACTGTGGTTGCAAGCACATTGCCGTTTTTGTCGATCACAGCAATTTTGCAACCTGTTCGATAGGCTGGGTCAAGCCCTAAAATAATGTTGTTCTTAAGTGGGGCTTCCATAAGCAGAGGCTTAAGATTGACCTCAAACATTTTGATAGCCT
>CALVNA010000045.1 GCA_944349535.1 uncultured Clostridia bacterium | reverse complement strand
GCTTGATGTTATCGAATCTTTCATCAAGAGCGGTAACAACCCAACTTGGATGGTTCTTGATGTTATTCCTGTTCTTCCACCAGACCTTAGACCAATGGTTCCACTGGATGGCGGAAGATATGCAACTAGCGACCTTAACGATCTTTACAGACGAGTTATCAACAGAAACAATCGTTTGAAAAAACTTATCGAACTTGGAGCTCCAGATGTTATCATCAGAAATGAAAAGCGTATGCTTCAAGAGGCGGTTGACAACCTTATTGATAACGGAAAACGCGGAAAAGCTGTTCAATCTTCAAAACAGCGTGATCTCAAATCTTTGACAGCTATGCTTGGTGGAAAACAAGGAAGATTCCGTTTGAACCTTCTTGGAAAACGTGTTGATTATTCTGGTCGTTCAGTTATTGTTGTTGGACCAGAACTTAAAATGTATCAATGCGGTCTTCCAAAAGAAATGGCTCTTGAACTTTTCAAGCCTTTCATCATCCACAAACTTGTTGCACTCAACAAATATCACAATATCAAAGCTGCAAAACGCATGATTGATAAAGAAAAACCAGTTGTTTGGGACATTTTGGATGATGTTATCAAAGACCACCCAGTGTTCTTGAACCGTGCTCCAACACTTCACAGACTTTCTGTTCAAGCATTCGAGCCAGTGCTTGTTGAAGGAAGGGCAATCAAATTGCATCCTTCTGTCTGCTCAGCTTTCAACGCTGACTTCGATGGAGACCAGATGGCTGTGCATGTTCCTCTTTCACTTGATGCAAGGGCTGAAGCTAGAACTTTAATGCTTGCCTCAAACAACCTTTTGAAGCTTTCTGACGGAGAACCTATCATCACTCCTTCTCAGGACATTGTTTTGGGATGTGCTTATCTTACAATGCTTAAGCCTGGTGCAAAAGGAGAAGGATCAATCTTCTCATCAAAAGAAGAGGCTATCATGGCTTATCAAACAGGCAATGTTCATATTCAAGCTCCAATCAAAGTTAGACTTAAAGCGACTGTCGATGGCAAAGAATATTCAAAAATAGTTGACACTTCTGTGGGCAGGTTGCTTTTTAACGAGCAAATCCCACAAAATCTTGGATTTGTTGATAGAAGCAAGGAAGAAAACTATTGCGAACTTGAATTCAACAGAATTATGTATAAAAAAGACCTTGCAAAGATTTTTGCTAAGGCTTATGACAAACTTGGAACCACAGAGTGCTCTATACTGGTTGATAAAATCAAAGACATGGGTTATAAATATTCAACACTCAGCGCAATCACTGTGAATGCGTTTGACATTGAAGAGCCACCTGCAAAGAAGGAAATCATTAAAGAGGCAGAGGCTGAAACCCTTGAAAATGAAAAATTGCTCAGGCGCGGACTTATCACAAATGACGAAAAATTGCGTGCAAATATCGACATTTGGGAAAAAGCAAAATCTCAAATTGAAAAAGAGGTGTTCAGTTTCCTTGATGATCAAAATGCTTTCAAACTTATGTGCTTGTCAGGAGCCCGTGGTTCAAAAGAGCAAATCAATTCTGTCTGCGGTATGGTCGGAATCAAAACAACCGCTTCTGGTGAAAAAATTGATATTCCTATCAAATCTTCTTTCAGAAAAGGTCTTTCTCCAATAGAATATTTCCTGTCTGCTCGTGGTATCAGAAAGGGTCTTACTGATACAGCACTCAAAACTGCGGACTCAGGTTATTTGACAAGAAGACTTGTCGATATTTCTCAAGATGTTGTTGTTACAACCGAAGACTGCTTTGCGGAACTTGGTGAAAAAGTCAAGGGTGTTTGGGTCAGCGATCTTGTTGTTGACGGATCCGTTCAAGAATCTTTGTCAGAACGCATATATGGCAGAGTTGCAGTTGACCAAATTGTAAATCCAAACACAAACGAAGTCATTGTTGAAGCAAACGAAATGATTTCACTCAAGCAAGCTGAAGAAATTGCAGCTGCAGGCATCAAAAAAGTTCAAATCAGATCAAATCTTACTTGCAGATGCAAGCATGGCGTTTGTGCAAAATGCTATGGCAGAGATTTGAGTGGAAAAAATCTTGTTACGGTTGGTGAAGCTGTGGGAATCATTGCTGCTCAATCAATCGGTGAACCTGGAACGCAGCTTACAATGAGAACTTTCCACTCTGGTGGTGTTGCTTCTGCGCTTGATATTACACAAGGTCTTCCAAGAGTTGAAGAAATTTTTGAAGCACGAAAACCAAAAGGTGAAAGCTTGCTTAGTGAAGTTGCCGGAAAGGTTACTATCAAACAAGATGCAAAATATTTCTATTTCACAATCGCTTCAAGAGAAGGCGATGTTGATTACGAAGTTAAAAAGCCTGCAGTTGTGCTTGTTAAGAATGGCGAAACTGTTGAGCCTGGCACACAACTGACTGCTGGTGCAATCAATCCTTCTGACCTTTTGAGAATGAAGGGTGTTAAAGGCCTTGAAGATTATCTTCTCAGCCAAGTTATTGCAACTTATCGTGGTCAAGGTGTTGCTGTTAATGATAAACACGTTGAAATCATCATCAGACAAATGCTCAAGAAAGTTAAGGTTGAGTCTGCTGGCGACACAAGCCTTTTGCCAGGCGAGATTGTTGATGTTTATCGTTGTGATGAAGAAAATGAACGCATTTTGCAAGAAGGCGGCGTTCCTGCAACTGTTAAAAGAATATTGCTTGGTATCACAAAAGCTTCTCTTTCAACTGAAAGTTTCCTTTCTGCTGCATCTTTCCAAGAGACTTCAAGAACTCTTACCGATGCTGCAGTCAAAGGCAAAGTTGACAAACTTATGGGTCTCAAGGAAAATGTTATCATCGGAAAACTTATTCCAGCTGGAACAGGCATCAAAGAATATCGTTCTGTTATGCCGGTGCTTGTTGATCCACAAGAGAATGAAGCAATCAAAAATGGCGTTATCGCTTAAAAATAAAAAAGCTAGGCTTAGTCCTAGTTTTTTGTTTTAAATCAAAAATTAAAGAAAAAATTTGCTTGAGAGATTGTTCTTTATTATAATTAGTGTAGGAGAGAAAAAGGGACAGATTTGAAAAAAAGCAAAGAAGTTGACGAAGATATTTCTTCGCTTAATTTTTCTGGTAGCCTCTAGGGGAACCACGTCGCAAACTTTGCTCATGCATAGTTTTTAACAAAACTTATGCGCTTTCGCTTGTTTGCTCCTCTTCCCAAAAATCTATCGATTTTTGGGAGCCCTGAAATTACAGGGTTCGATTCCCTTCTGTTTCTTAGACTGAAACAAAAAACGAAGAATTTTTCTCCGTTTTGTTTTTCTGGTAGCCTCTAGGGGAATCGAGCCCCTGATTCCGCCGTGAGAGG
>CALVNA010000044.1 GCA_944349535.1 uncultured Clostridia bacterium | reverse complement strand
AACAAACGACTTGCTCTTAAAGAAAGATTGCCAGGTCTTGTTTCTGCTGAAGATATTATTGCTGATGGCGAGTTGCTTGTTAAAAAGGGAGAAGAGTTTACAACAGAAAGTGCAACAAAAGTGCAAAATGCTGGCGTAAATGAAGTTTGGGTTCAACTTGCTGACAAAAAACATCTTATGCGTGGCAACAATCGTGTTACTTTGAAAGAAGTTTTTCCTTGCAAGCAGGAAGAACTTGGCGTGAATGAGGATGTTTACTATCCTGTTCTTGCAAAAATTCTTAAAGAAAACAAATCAAAAGAAAAGAGAATGGAAGCCATCAAGGCTCAAGCAAAAGATCTTATCATTACAACTTTGACAATGGATGACATTTTGGCAACCATCTCTTGCTATCTTGATGTTTTGGAAGGTATTGGCACTCTTGATAAGATTGAACACCTTTCAAACAAGCGTGTGGCAACGGTTGGTGAGCTGACTGCAAAGGCTTTCCGAGATGGTGTTTTCAAACTTTCAACCAACATCAAAGAAACTTTGCAAGGTCGTGATTTTGTTGAAGTTACTCCTTCACAAATCATGAATCCTAAGGCTGTCAACAAAATGCTTAGAGATTTCTTCTCTCAATCACAGCTTTCTCAAATCATGGATCAAAAGAATCCGCTTTCTGGCATCACTCAAAAACGCAGAGTTTCCGCTATTGGTCCTGGCGGTATCAAAAAAGAGCGTGCAGATCCTGAAATCCGTGATATTCACTATACTCACTATGGAAGAATTTGCCCGATTGAAACTCCTGAAGGACAATCAATTGGTCTTATCAACACTCTTGCAACTTATGCAAGAATCAATGAATATGGATTCCTTGAAACGCCTTACAGGGTGGTTGATAAAGAAAAATGCATTGTTACAGATAAAATTGAATACAAAATGGCTGATGTTGAAAATGACAGCTATATCGCTCAAGCACTTGAGCCACTGGATAGTGAAGGGCATTTTGTAAATAAGCGTATCAACTGCCGTCATGGCGCAAGCATTTTGGAAGTGCCTGCTTCAATGGTTGATTATGTCGATGTTTCTCCAAGACAGGTCATCTCTGTTGCAACAAGTCTTATTCCATTTGTAAATGGAGACGAAACAAACCGTGCACTTATGGCTGCAAACATGCAGAAACAGGCGGTTCCACTTCTTAGACCAGAAGCCCCAATTGTTGGAACTGGTATGGAAGCAAAGGCAGCACATGATTGCGGTTATGTTCATCTTGCAAAGAGAGACGGCACTGTAAGTTATGTTTCAGCTGACGAGATAAGAGTGCTTACTGAAAATGGCGACGAAGATATTTACACTCTTTCAAAATTTGCTAAAGCAAATGATGATATATGTTTCAATCAACGACCTTGCGTTGTAAAGGGCGAAAAGGTCAAAAAAGATGATGTTCTCACTGACGGTTACTCTACTGATAAAGGAGAACTTGCGGTTGGAAAGAATGTTCTTGTTGGCTACTTGAACTGGGAAGGACAAAACTTTGAAGATGCTATCTTGATCAGCGAAAGACTTGTGAAAGACGATGTTTACACATCTATCACATTGTTTGATCAAGAAATCAAATGCAGAACAACAAAACTTGGCGATGAGATCATCACTCGTGATATTCCAAACCTTGGCGAAGATGCTCTTAAAGATCTTGACGAAAATGGGATTATCAGAATTGGTGCAGAAGTGCATCCAAACGACATTCTTGTTGGAAAAGTTACACCAAAAGGCGAAACAGAACTGACCCCAGAAGAAAGACTGTTGCGTGCAATCTTTGGTGATAAGGCAAGAGAAGTTCGTGACACTTCTTTGCGTGTTCAACATGGCAAGGGCGGTGTTGTTGTCGATGTCCAAGTGTTCTCGAAAAAGAATAAAGATGAGCTTGAGCCTGGCGTAACAATGATGGTTAAAGTTACCGTTGCTCAGAAGCGTAAAATTTCTGTCGGCGACAAAATGGCTGGAAGACACGGAAACAAAGGTGTTGTTTCAATCGTTCTTCCTGAAGCTGATATGCCTTATATGGCAAATGGTCGTCCACTCGATATCGTTCTCAATCCTATTGGTATTCCATCTCGTCTTAACATTGGACAGATTTTGGAAGTTCACCTTGGTCTTGTTGCAGGCACTCTTGGCATGAAAGTTGCCACACCAGCATTTGATGGTGCAACTGCAGAAGATATCAGAGAGCTTTTGGTTGAAAACAATTTCAGACCTGACGCAAAAGTTCAACTTTATGATGGTAGAACAGGTGAACCATTTGACAACCTGTCAACTGTTGGAACAAAATATATGCTTAAACTTGAACACATGGTTGACTCTAAAATCCATGCTCGTTCAATTGGTCCATATGCTCTTATCACACAACAGCCGCTTGGTGGTAAAGCTCTGTTTGGTGGTCAGAGATTTGGTGAAATGGAAGTTTGGGCTCTTGAAGCTTATGGTGCAAGCCATGTTCTTCAAGAAATGCTTACTGTAAAATCTGACGACCTCAACGGAAGACTTAAGACTTACGAATCAATCATCAAAGGCTTGCCTATTGCAGAACCTGGCATTCCAGAATCATTCAAGGTTCTTGTCAAAGAATTGCAAGCTCTTGGACTTGATGTCAAGATTTTGACTGATGGCAACAAAGAGATTTCTCTTGCAGAGCTCAGCCAAGATGAACAAGATCAAACAACTCTTGCTCAAGCAACTGAAGAAGATCTCAATAAAGAGATTCTTGACTTTGACGATGTTCTTCCTCAAGAAAACGAACAAAGTGAAAAAGAACTTCAAGAAGTGTTTGAAGAAAGCACTAAAAACGACACTGCCGACAACTTTGGTTTATTTGATGACTTCGGCGACTTTGATGAATAATTAAAAGGGGATTAGTTATGTTTGAACTTAACAATTTTGACTCCATACAAATAGGCATTGCTTCACCAGAGAAAATCCGTGAATGGTCTCATGGTGAAGTAACCAAGCCAGAAACAATCAACTATCGTACTCAAAAGCCAGAAAAGGACGGTCTTTTTTGCGAAAAGATTTTTGGACCTAGAAAAGACTGGGAGTGTCATTGTGGAAAATATAAAAGAGTGCGCTATAAGGGTGTGATTTGTGATAAGTGTGGCGTTGAAGTAACAAGGGCAAAGGTTCGCCGTGAAAGAATGGGACATATCGAACTTGCTGCTCCTTGCACACATATTTGGTTCTTCAGAAATATACCATCAAAAATTGGCACTATTCTTGAAATGACTCCAAAGGCTCTTGAACAAGTTGTTTATTATGTTGGCTATGTTGTTCTAGACCCTAAAAATACAGATTTTGTTTATAAACAAGTCATCTCTGATAAGGAATATCGTGATGCTTGCGAAAAATACGGCTCAGATGCCTTTGTTGTGGGTATGGGTGCTGAAGCAATCAAAAAACTTCTTAGCGAAGTTGACCTTGAAAAAGAGTCAAAAGCGCTTAAACAATCTTTGCTCACACTTAAAGGTCAAAGAAAAATCAAAGCTATGAAAAAGCTTGATGTTATCGAATCTTTCATCAAGAGCGGAAATAACCCAACATGGATGGT
>CALVNA010000043.1 GCA_944349535.1 uncultured Clostridia bacterium | reverse complement strand
CAACAATTTTGGTTGCCCTTGCCACTATTCGAACCATCGTTTACTATATCTATGCGGTAAAAAACTTGAAGCCAAACATGTATGTGTTTGTGGGCTTTGAAGTGCTGTTTATCGTGGTGACCATGCTGCTTTGGAAGGATTATTTTGACCTTTTGATGCTTGCAAATCTCAGCTTGCTTGCCTACACAACTTGGCAAGACGACATGAAAGTGCTGCGCGCTGGCTATTTGGTTTCGGCCATTTTGCTGATTGTTTACAACATTTTGGTCAAAGCTTATGTTGGCGTGATAAGCGAAGCTGTGCTGCTTGTTTCGTCAATCATTTCTGTCATAAAATTTGAGATCAAAAACAAAGTCAAAGACATTGTGCTATGTTTTTATCAAACCATTTCTTCCACCTACAAAACCACAATAAAAGAGAAGGAAGACTATGCTTTTATCACTTCAAAATCAATCAAAGATGAGTTTAACAATTTTGCTTACATAAAAAAATGCGATTTTGCAAATTTTGAAAATTTTAAAAAGCCTATATGCAAAAAGTTCAAAGAAAAAAACCAAGAAAGCGTTTTCTACTTTCTTTCAAAGCAGGGCGAAAATATTCAAGAAATTGCGGAAATTGCAAGGCAAAACCAGCGACTTTTCAACGATACTTGGATGAAATTGCGAAGCGGATATACCCCAAGGCGAAAAATTTGTCAGCTCAATATTGAATGCAAACCGGTTAACGAAGAGTGGGGCGAAGATTTGCTCTATGTGTTCACAAAAGGGTTTATTCATCAAAGCGGCGATGCGATTTACAAGTATGATGAAGAATACGCAACAATCTATCAACAAGTTTTAAAAGAAAAAAAGCTTAAACAGCACCATATCACTCCTTACGCAGCTTTTTTGGACGGCAAAATGATTAGCGCTTTGTTTGCCTATCACAACGGCACAAACATTTTTCTTTGCCAGATTACCACCTTGGAAGAATATCGCCGTAAAGGTGTGGCTTCAAAACTTATTTCTTATGCCGTTGACATTGAACGCAAAAATGGCGCAGGAGAGTTTTATCTTGTCACAGAAAGCTATACATATCTTGAAAGTTTTTATATGAAAAACAATTTTCAAGAAATTGCAAAAGGCGTTTGCGTGAAGTTGCTTGAAAAATAATGGGCTGACAAATTTTTGCAAGATTTTTGTTGAAAGTGCTGTAAATGTTTGACTTGCCTAGGGGCTGTTTGTTATCATAAAAAACAGAAGGAGAAACTATGATCTGTGCAATAATCACAATTTTGTTTGGAGCCTGCGCTTTTGTGATGCTGACTCAACCTGCACTTGCTTTTTATGGCGGAAACAATGATGTTCAAACTGCCATAAAAGATTTCTTCAACAAGCAGTTTGCGGGCAATTCAACAGGTTACGGCTTGCTTTCATTTGAAGATGGTCAAAACACATTTTGGCTGCTAGGGAATATTTTTCTCATTATTGCAATGGTTTTTTGTGGGCTTATGATTTTGTTTTCTATCATCAACGTTATTATGACCTCTGCAGGCAAAGATAAAGTGATTGGTACAAGAGTTTTTGCAATTTTATTCTTTGTGTTTGCTCTTGTAAGCTTGATCATGTATATTCTTTTTGCAAATGATTTGATGAGCACTGACATTGAAGGTCTTATTCAAACAATAAGAGATGGTGGAGTGGTGCTTTCTGTAGGGTATGGTCTGATTTGCTTTGCTGCAGTGTCGCTTCTGTCAATTTTCTTTGCAAGTGGAAAGAAAAAGAAAAAATAAGGAGATTTTTATGAAAAATTTGGCATTGATATCTGAACTTTTGCAAACTTCTGCATCAGCTTGCGACAATTTCATCAAAAGTCAAATTGCGCTTGAAGATGGTGATGTTCAAGTGTGCCAAAATGCGAGCCAAAAGGGTGTGCAGCTTATCAAAGCTATGATCAAAGACACTTTTGAAGAATTTGAAGAAGAATTTGACGCAAAAACTTCTGAATGTTTAGATTATGACTATCCAAACAATATGGAGCTTATCAAAGCACTCAACTCTCTCAGTGTCAATGTTGGTGGGCTTTTGGGTTCAGAAGATGATAAAATCGCTGATATGTTTGCAAAAAAAATTCAAATTTCAATAAATACAATCAAAGAAATTTATCTTGCGCTTTTTGAAAATTAGAAGGGCTTTGCCTTCTAATTTTTAATTCTAAGGAGGAGTATATGTTAAGTATTGCTATTGATGGTTATGTTGGAAGCGGAAAAAGCACTCTTGCTCATGCACTGGCAAAAAAACTGGGCTTAAAAGTGCTTGACACTGGTGCTATATATCGTTCTATCACTTGTTTTTATCAAGAAAAATTCGGAAATCTTATCAGCAGTGATATGGTTGAATCGCTTGTCAAAGACTTGGATGTCAAAGTGGAGTTTAAAGGTGAAAATCAAATTGTTTTTGTCAACGGTAAAGACTATTCAAACAAAATAAGGCAAGAAGAAATTTCTGTTTTGACATCACAGCTTGCACCATACATTTCAATCAGAAACAAGGTTTTGGCAGTGCAACGAAATTTTGCCAAGGAAAATGATTGCATCATTGAAGGCAGAGATATTGGCACGGTTGTCCTTCCAAAAGCAAATTTCAAGTTTTTCATCACGGCATCAGAAAAAACGCGTGCAGAAAGACGGTTTGCTCAAATAAGAGACAAACAAACAGTCTCATACGAACAAATTTTGCAGGATCTTCAAACAAGAGATTACAATGACACTCACAGAAAAGTTGCACCGCTTGTTCCTGCCAAAGATTCAATTGTTTTGGATACCACAAATTTGACTCTTGGGCAAACAGTTGACAAATGTCTTAAAATCATCAAAGAGGGCGGACATTAAAAAAACACCTTTTTTGGTGTTTTTTATTATTCAACAATTTCTTCATCCTGTGAAAGCTTGCAAAGTCTATTCAAAATTTCCAACATATTTTCAATATCTTCAGTGCTTTGAAAATATTGATTTTCTTCGATTTGTGGAAGATTTTCATTTGCAAAATCCCGACATTTTTCCAGCTGTTCTTGCAAGTTGTTCTCTGTTATAAATTCAGGAGTTTCGCTGTAAAAATGTTTGTAAGAAGCAAAGTGTATCAACTGTTTTAAAACTGTGATCTTGGCGTCTGCCGATTCATTTTCATCACAAATGACGTCAATCACATGCTTGATTCCATTTTGATTGCGCTCTTTAGGCAAACAAAATCTAAACATATCGTCTTTTTCTCTTTCTTTTGGATCGACAACATGCACAGTTTCCTGTATTGTTTTGCGGTTAGGTCGAGTTGATGGTGAAATTCTGGTTTTTCTAAAAACTGTTGTAACTTTTCCGTCTTTATCTACGGTAGTGTATTGATCAAAATCGTATGTTCTTTCAACTTCATGTTTCAAATACTTATAGCTATATTTGCCAGCCAAAGCTGATTTGGCTCTTATTGCCATTGATTTTTCGTGTAAGGTGATATCTCTATTTTCTCTATTTTTCATATTCATTGACCTCCATCAAATTATTGTAAACAGGATTCAAACGCTTTAAAATTTCATAAAAATCTTGTTCGTTGACATAGTCGCTATCAATTATTTTTTTTGTTTTCACGTGTTTATGCATTTGTTTGAATGCCTCAACAAGATTTGTCTGTTTTAACTTTTTCAATACTTCGCGAGTATCAGAAAAATCTTTAACAATAAGAAGTTGTTTGAGAAGTCTTGGCAAATCAGAGAAGTCTGTCGCGTCGTATTTTGAAAATTTATCAAAATATTTTGTTGCATTCACAACAATTCTGGCATATTGTTCTGGTGCCGATTCTTTTTTTGTGTAAGGGAATGCGTAAAGTCTAATATCATAATAATTTTTTTCTTTTCTCATATTTTTCTCTCCCGTATAAAACTTAGTATAATTGCATAAAAGACTTGTGTCAATAGCTAAATTAAAATTTTGTATAAATTATTCTAATTTTTTTATATTTTGTCGATAAATCTTCACAACGGGCAGGGGAGTATCGTGGAAGGGGAGAAAAAAAGGTAAAAAAAAGGAGAAAAAGTTTAGAAAAGTAGTTGACAAAGGAAGGATATATATGGTAATATATAGACGCTGACCTACGGA
>CALVNA010000042.1 GCA_944349535.1 uncultured Clostridia bacterium | reverse complement strand
GAGTCGAACCCCCGATACAACAAGGTTGTATAACGGATTTCGAATCCGTCTCATTCGGCCTCTCTGACATCTCTCCACTTATGGCTTTGAGCCTTTTTTATTATAGCATAACTTTGAAAGAATAAAAAGCAAATTTTGTTTTGTTTTTCCTCAATTTTTTTGTATAATGATTATGCAGATATAAGTTCTGCAATAAAAGGAGATTTAATATGGAAAATTATCGTATGCCACTTATTGGCGACAAGGCACCAAGTTTTAGCGCAGTTACAACCCAAGGCACAATCAATTTCCCAGAAGACTATAAAGGTAAATGGGTGATTTTGTTCTCGCACCCAGCAGATTTCACACCTGTTTGCACAACTGAATTTATGACATTCGGTTCAATGATGGATGAGTTTAAAGCGCTCAACACAGAGCTTGTGGGATTGTCAGTAGACTCACTCTATTCTCACATTGCATGGCTTCGAAAGATTCAAGAACTTGAATGGAAAGGCATGAAAAAAGTGGAAGTAAAATTTCCGCTGATTGAAGATATCAAAATGGAAATTGCCAACAAATATGGCATGATTCAGCCAGGTCAATCTTCAACACAGGCAGTAAGGGCAGTGTTTATCATTGACCCAGAATCAACAATTCGCACAATTTTGTATTATCCAATTTCTACTGGACGAAATTTTGATGAAATCAAAAGAATCATCCAGGCTCTTCAAAAGGCTGATAAAGATGCTTGTGCAACTCCAGCTGACTGGCGTCCAGGGGATGACGTGATTGTGCCAACTGCTGGCTCTTGCGGAGTGGCAAAAGAGCGTGTGGAGAGCAAAGACGAAAATATGTATTGCCTTGATTGGTTCTTATGCTTTAGAAAAGAAAAGAAAAAATAAGTTTGATTGCAAAAATGTTTCCAGATGAAAAGCTGGATTCATTTTTTTATTAAGACAGCGTGCTTCACAAAAAGCAAGTGAAAATTTCGAAGAATATGTGATATAATGCAGCCAAGAATTTTCATATCAGCAACAGTTAAGATTAAAATTTATTCAAAGGCTGTCTTTTGGCAAAGTTGTCAACTTTTGAGAGATTGGCATATAATTTTTTGTGTGATAATTATTATAATATAATTGACATTTTGCAAATTTAATGGTAAATTGAAATATATAAAAGGGGGAGAAAATGAAGAAGAAAAAATCGATTGAAGAACAGACAGAAGAAAAGCAAGAAGTGGAAATGCCACAAAACATTGAAGAGGAAAAAGAGGAAAAAGTTGAGAAACCTTCAAAAAGTGAAAATTTCTTTAAAAAAGCATTCAATTTTGAAAATATTTCACTTTCACTTTCAATAATTTCAATTTTCTTTAGCTTTTTTACAGCATTTTTGCCACTTGCAACATTCACACTAGCAACACTTCAAGCTGCTGCAGCATTCTTCTTTTTGGCTTTCGGTTGCGCCTTTGCTGCACTTATCATTGAAGTTATCAAAATGATAAAAGGTGGCTATAAAGCAAATGCTCAGCTTGTTGTTGTCGTTTTGGCTTTAGTGCTTGCGTGCGTTGTAATTCCAATGACGATGAACTTGAACACAACATATTAAAACAAAAAAACTGGCAAAATGCCAGTTTTTTTAATAAAAATTTTTAAATTATTACATTGCAAATTCGTTTTGGCACATAGATAAATTTTTTAACTTGGCTTGTTACAAATTCGCGGACTGCTTCAAGAGCAAGGCTTTTAATCTCTTCTTCGCTCATTGACTCCCTCACAACAATTTTCCCACGCAGTTTGCCATTGACTTGCACAGGAACTTCAAACGAGTCTTTGACAAGCGCCTTTTCATCAAAAGTAGGCCATTTTTCGTAAGAAATGGTGCCGTTATGGCCAAGATTTTGCCAAAGCTCTTCTGTGATGAAAGGGCAGATAGGATTGAGAAGTTTGATAAAGCCTTCAGCATATTGTCTAGGCAGTTTGTTTTCTTTTGCCACTGCATTGATAAAAATCATCATCTGTGAAATGGCAGTGTTGAAATTGAGCGAATCAAAATCTTCTGTGACTTTTTTTACGGTTTGATGATAAATTTGTTTCAAGTTTTCATTTTCAAAATCGCCAATTTCCTTTTCTTGATATATTTTCCAAATGCGGTCAAGGAATTTTCTTGCTCCAGCCACGCCGTTATCATCCCATGGTTTTGAAACTTCAAGTGGGCCCATAAACATTTCATAAAGACGCAAAGTGTCAGCACCATATTTTGCGATAACATCGTTTGGATCAACTATAAATTCTGGATAGCGCTTGCCCATTTTTATTCCATTTGCGCCCAGTATCATGCCGGGATGAACAAGTTTTTGGAAAGGTTCTTTAACTGGCACAATGCCTTCATCATAGAGGAAATTGTTCCACATTCTTGAGTATAGCAGATGGCCAGTTGTGTGCTCAGGTCCACCAACATAAAGGTCAACAGGAAGCCAGTGCTCAAGCAGTTTTTTGTTTGCAAGCTCTTGGTCGTTGTGTGGGTCAATGTATCTTAAGAAATACCAACTTGAGCCAGCAGAGCCAGGCATGGTTGAAGTTTCTCTCTTGCCTTTTTTGCCTTTGTATGTGATGTTTACCCACTTTTCATCTTTAGCGAGTGGACTGCTGCCATCTTTTGCAGGTTTATAATCTTCAAGAATAGGCAAAACAAGTGGTAAATCGTCATCGTCAAGAGCTGTTGTTGTTCCATCATCATTATGAATGATTGGTATTGGTTCTCCCCAGTAACGTTGCCTTGCAAAAATCCATTCGTGCAGGCGGTAGTTGACAGTTTTGCGAGCCTTGCCCATATTTACAAGCTTGTCTGTGATTGCCTTTTTGGCTTCTTCTACAGTCAAACCAGAAAATTCTTCGCTGTTGATAAGGCGGCAGCCTTTTCCAAGATAATCTTGCTTTTCAAAAGCAGATTTGCTTACATCTCTTCCCTCAATAACTTGAATCATATCTATGTTATGTGCGACTGCATATTCAAAGTCGCGCTGGTCGTGAGATGGAACAGCCATAACCGCACCAGTGCCGTAGCTTGCAAGCACAAAATCACCGATAAAAACAGGCACTTTTTTATTGTTGACAGGGTTGATTGCATAAACGCCTTCCAGCTTAACTCCGCTTTTACCTTTGTTGAGTTCTGTTCGCTCAAGGTCGCTCAGTTTGGCGGTTTCTTTGCGATATTTTTCCACTTCATCCCAATTTTTGATGCGATCTTTGAGCTGGTCCACCATTTTTGCTTCTGGCGCCATAACCATAAAAGTTATGCCATATATGGTTTCAATGCAGGTGGTGAAAATTGAAAATTTACCGCCACCAACAAGTTCAAAATCAACCTCAACACCTTCCGATTTGCCGATCCAATTTTTCTGCATTGTTTTTGTGCTTTCAGGCCAATTTATTTTCTCAAGTCCTTCAATAAGGCGGTCTCCATACTTTGCGATGTCTATTATCCATTGCTTCATATATTTTTTTACAACAGGATAGCCACCGCGTTCGCTTTTTCCGTCAACAATTTCGTCATTTGCAAGCACGCAGCCCAGTTCTTCGCAAAAGTTGACTGGCATTTCAACAAATCTTGCAAGCCCTTTTTGGTATAACTTTTTGAAAATCCATTGAGTCCATTTGTAATAGCTTGGTTCACAGGTTGAAATTTCTCTGTCCCAATCAAAAGAGAAACCCAAATTTTCAAGCTGACTTCTGAAATAATCGATGTTTTTCTTTGTAAACTGGTAAGGGTGATTGCCAGTGTTGATTGCGTATTGTTCAGCAGGCAGTCCGAAAGAATCAAACCCCATTGGATGCAAAACATTATAGCCCTGCATTCTTTTCATTCTGCTGACAATATCAGTTGCTGTATAACCCTCAGGATGCCCCACATGAAGCCCTGCACCAGAAGGGTAAGGAAACATATCGAGAGCATAAAACTTTGGTTTTGAAAAATCCCAAATGTCTGTTTTAAAAGTTTTGTTTTCCTGCCAATATTTTTTCCATTTTTCTTCAATTTGCTTAGTGTTGTATTCTTTCATATCATTCTCCTTAAACAAAAATAACAACCTCGATTGGTTGCACTTTGTTTTTTTAGCACAACCAAAGCTTGTGCCACTTATGTGGGCACAAAATCAAAACAGTGCTAAAAGATTGCTTTTTATCATGCTTTGATGATAGCATAGTTGCCTTGCTTTTGTCAACAATTTTCAAAAACAGACAAAAATTAAGCCGACATTTGTCTTAGGTGGTGTAAGCAACTTTTATTGCCAGCGATTTGCATATTTTGCTAAAACAAAAAAGGGCCTCATCAGCCCCTTTTGTTTTAGACCAAACTTAGCTTGTTGCATTCAATTTTTTAACAACCAGTGTTGCATCTCCATTCTCTGGAATTGTGATTGTTGCACCACCAGGCGCTGTTGTGGTTGTCAAAGCAAGGTCAATCACATCGTTGGCAGCAAGTGTTACAATAACAGAGTTTGCAACATCAA
>CALVNA010000041.1 GCA_944349535.1 uncultured Clostridia bacterium | reverse complement strand
ATGGTCGGGGTGGAGAGGCTCGAACTCCCGACCTCATGGTCCCAAACCACGCGCGCTACCAACTGCGCTACACCCCGAAATTAAGTTTGCGAAGATATTTTAATATAAATGGCAAATTATGTCAAGAAAAATGATAAAAATTTTTAAAAAAATTTATAATCCAAGCATATTCATATTGCTAATACATATATTCTGTTCATTAAACTATCTTTAGCAAACTTGATATTATGTTTAAAAAAGGCTCTGATGACTTTTAAAATTGTGAATAATGGAAGATTGTCTTTCTATACATTTTATACAAAACCGAAAAGATTTGTTATCATTCCACAAAATCTTCATCAACATATTTTGTGTCAGTAACAAATTTGATAAAAAATTGCATATCTTGTCGGCTGATTGGTGTGCACTTATGATAGTTTGCAGCCACATTAATCCCCATCTTTTTGACAGGTTTAAGAGTGTGTACATGTCCAAAAAAGTTAACCATACCAGGCTTAGTTTTAGAAGGAAAATGGTTCATATAAACTTCAACGCCAAAAATCTTCTTATCAAGCATAAGTCCATCTTTATAAACATCGGCAAAGCCCAATTTTTTCAGTTCAGCCCTAAACTGCTCGAAAGTTGTGCCTTTTGGCGGCACTTCGTGATTTCCACACACCAAATATACTTTGCCATTCAATCTTTTGATAAGATTGTAATCACCAAAATCCCCTAAATGATAAACAATATCTTTTTTCGAAACAACACTATTCCAGTTTTTGATGATAGTCTCAGTCATTTCTTCTCGAGTTTTAAATCCGAATTGTCGAATTTTATATTTTCGTGGATCATTTAAATGAGTGTCAGAAATAAAGAAATAATTTACAGGTGCAAAATTATTTGATAATTTAACTAGTTTTTTCGAAAAATCTTTCCACACCTCTTCCATAGACTTAAGATCATAAATATAATTCACAAGCTTGTTCATAGCTGTTTTTGGAAAGTCTTTTAAAAGCATATTGACTGGCAGTTTTTTGACATAGCAATATTCAGGATTTGAAAGATAAGCAATTGGCAGCAAACTATACATCCTGCAAAATTCTTGCTTATATGAAACATTTTCTGTCAACCTTTTGTAAAGATAATTGCCAAGGTGGTTTACGGCAACATCTTCTTCGATTTTATCATAACTCATAACAAACAATTTGCCGCTATAGCTTGGAAAAATTGTTAAATTTGCATTTGATTTTGCCACAATTTCAAATGCACGCTTGTCAGTTTGATAATTTATATCGGTAAACTCTTGATGAAAAATGTGTCTTAATCCAAGCCATAAAACATCCAAATTCTCAGCAATTTTCGGTTTTCTTTCTATGGCTATAGCAACATTGGTAAGGCTTCCTAAGCAAACTATTGAAACTTTTTTTCTGCTTGCAATGCTAATGATTTTTTTGACCGCTTCAGAGTTTTCAAAATACAGTTCATCACAAAAGCCTTTGCTTCCATCAAAGCAAAGATCATAATCTTTTTGACCTAAATACCGCAAAACCCTATGAACCTCAAGCCTGTTTTCAACTTGGGCATCTTTCACAGACATATTTTTATATTTAAAAGGTGCAAGTGTGATAGCACGCAAATTTAATCTTGGTTGAGCCAAAGCATAACAAAGTGCCAGATCATCTTCAACAGTTCTTCCACAATCCAAATCTATAATAACGTCAACAATCTTTTTCATAATTTCTCCAATTAATTATATCATAAGCAAACAATGAGACAAAACGATTTTGCAATTTTAAAAAAGAATTTTGCTTTAAAGGACTATTGTGATATAATTGTTTGCGGGAGATTTATTATGATTAGAAAAACTGCTTTTATCACTGGCGGCTCTGGCGGCATAGGCAGGGCTTGCGCAATCAAATTTGCACAAACCGGATATAATATCGCAACAACATATTTGACAGGTTCAACTGAGAATTTGAAACTTCAATGCGAAAAGCTTGGCGTGGAATTTGAAAGTTATAAAATGGATCTGCGTGATGAAAACTGCGTGAAACAGACTTTTGACAAGGTTTTCAAACGTTTTGATTATGTGGATGCGGTTGTTTGCAATGCTGGCACAGCAGACAAAGAAATGCTTTTTGCAGATGTGCCGCAAAAAAATATTGACAATCTTTTAAATACAAATCTTCGTGGAACGATCATCTGCAACCAAGAAGCCTTTAGAAGATTTTTAAAACAAAAACACGGTAATATTGTCAACATATCTTCCATTTTTGGCATCAATGGCGGACCATGCGAAGCAGTTTACTCTGCCACAAAAGGCGGAATAATTGCCCTGACAAAAGCACTGGCTGTTGAAGGCGCACCTTTTAAAATTCGAGTCAACGCTGTTGCACCTGGATATATTGACACCAAAATGACAGCTCATTTTTCTGAAGAAGAAAAAGCGCATGCCATTTCAATGACTCCACTTGCAAGAATTGGACAAGGTCAGGATGTTGCAGATGCAGTTTTCTTTCTGGCAAACGATTCTTCCTCTTTTATCACAGGCGAGATATTGACAGTCTCAGGTGGAGTTTTAAGATTTTGAAAACGCCCAGCCCAAGCCGCATTTAAAAATGCGGCCTTTTTTTTGACAAAAAAATAAAAAACTCATAAGTGCAAACTTATGAGTTTTTCTGGGCTGGGCTTAATTCTCTCCATCATCACCGTTATAAAAATCAAAAGCTTTCATGATTTCTTCAAGGCTTTGTGTTGGGCTTATGGCTTCTTTCAAATCAAATCCACTTGATTGAATCTTCATTGTTCGCTCATTCTCTTCTGGTCTAGTGCACAAAAACTTGTCAACCAAATTGTCATAACTGTCTTTTTCGTCAAGCTGCATTTCAGTAACAGGTTTGATCAAATTTTTTCCACTACGCTGCAAATGAACTTCTTTGACAGGAGAATTTTTTTTGTATTTTTGCATCTTGCTGAGCAAAATTCTCATGCTGTCATTGTCAGACAGATGGTCTTGTGAGACTGTTTGAGTTTTTTTGTCTTGGTTTAGAATCTTAGAAATATCAGACAACAACTGCTTATATGAATCATTATGTTCAACACCAGGATATTTGCTTTTAAGTTCGTCAAAGAAATTTAAAATATGCTGATAGACCATTTTAAACTGTTCGCTTCGCAGTTGCTCTAAATTTTTACTTCCTTCATCCTGAAATTTTTTGTACGACTCAAGCACTGCAATAATATTTTTTTGCCTATTTTCCATTTCTTCGCTATATTTTTTTGCATCAAGTCGTTTTCTTTCAGATTCGATAACTTTCAGCTTTTCTTCCATTATCACTGCTTCATATTCAGCTTTCAACTTTGCAATATACTTGTCAACTTCATTTTTGTTATAGCCATTAACTTCAGACGCAAACATAACTCCCCCATTAGCATAAACTGCTTAATATAAATATTAGCACACCGAAGCAAGATATTGCAAGAAAAAATCCAAAAGGAATAACATTAATTTGAAAGAAAAAAACACTTAGCGACAAAAAAAGAAAAAAAACAAATGATTTTGTATGAAGATTGCTTTGAAAACAAGAAAAAGTCAAAAGAGAAGCTAAGGCAAATGACAATGGCAAAAATGAAGAAAAAACATATGAAATATTGACAAAAAAGGTGTAAAAATACATGATTCCAATAAAAAACATGACAAGCCCGAGAAAATATGAGCTGTCAATTTTCAGAAACAACCCCCGCAGAAAAACACAAAAACCAGCTTCTAGCAAAAAACAATAAAACCAAAAATCTTGATGACTTGAAAAGAAAATGAAGAAAATGCTTGAAAAGACAAACAAAATGCTGGCAAGAGCAAAACTGGCTTTAAGAAGTGTTGATTTTTTGATTTTTAAAATTCGTCCACGCACATATTTATTTTGCCCACTTTTTGCGATAATAAAAAAGAATAGTCAAATTTTGCTATTCTTTTTTGTTTTGCTCAGATTTTTCTTTTTCTGAATTATTATCCGTTTTCTCTTTTTGATCTGATTTGATTTTCTTTTTCAATTCTTTCTTTTTTTTTCTAGCTTTTTCTTTTTTCTTTTGCATAATTTTATTTTCTTCAATTCTGTTTTGCCAAATCGGCTTAAGTTGAGCAACAGATTTTATGCGACCTTTTTTTGCCAGAAACGCACTTACAAGAATGATTGCAATACCGCCAATGATCATCAAAATGCTCAGCAGCTGTGAAACTTTGATTGCACCAATGTAAAGGCTGTCTCCTCTTAAAGCTTCAATCCACGCCCTGCCTGTGCCATATAAGATAAAATACATTGCAATTGAACTGCCGCGATATTTATATTTATTTTTTCGCAACAAAATCATCAAGATCGCAAAAACAATAAAATTCCAAATGCTTTCATAGAAAAAGGTTGAAAGTCGCCACTGCCCGTCAATCATTGTTGACAGCGGAAACCACATTAAGTTTTCATCTGTAACCACAATGCCATAGCAGCAACCAGCAAAATAACAGCCAATTCGTCCTATTGCCTGCCCCAAAATCAAACTTGGAGCCACAACATCAGCAACATCCATAAAATTTTTCTTATGAATAATGCAGAAAAGAGCAACTCCGATCGCTCCCCCTATCACGCCACCAAGAATTGCCATGCCACCATCCCGGATTCTTAGAGC
>CALVNA010000040.1 GCA_944349535.1 uncultured Clostridia bacterium | reverse complement strand
AAGGAACAACTTATATTCCAAGAAATCGTATATGAAAAAGTCGAAAAAATCAGAGGTTTTGATATTACTTTTGTTACTACTGCAAAAACTGACAAAGAAGCAAAAGCACTCTTGAAGGCACTTGGACTGCCTTTTGCAAAATAGGAGAATGATATGGCAAGAAAAGCATTAGTTGAAAAACAAAAAAGAACACCAAAATACAAAACCCGCGCCTATACTCGCTGCTCACTCTGCGGCAGACCTCATGCGGTGCTTAAGAAATATGGCATTTGCAGAATTTGTTTCAGAGAACTTGCAAACAAGGGTGAAATCCCTGGCGTGAAAAAGTCAAGTTGGTAAGAAGGAGGAATGAAATGTTAGTTACAGATCCAATCGCAGATATGCTCACAAGAATTCGCAATGCGCTTTCAGCAAAACACGAAACAGTAAGCGTTCCTGCTTCAAATGAAAAACTTGCTATTGCAAAAATTCTTTTGCAAGAAGGTTACATTTCTTCTTTTGAAGAAGTTAAAGATGGCAACAAAAGAAATATCCAAATTGTTCTCAAATACGACGAGTTTGGCGACAGTGTTATTCAAGGTCTCAAAAGAATTTCTAAGCCAGGTCTTCGAATCTATGCCCAAAAGGAAAAACTTCCAAAGGTTATCAGCGGTCTTGGAATTGCAATAATTTCAACAAACAAAGGAATTGTTACTGACAAAACTGCTAGAGAGCTTGGTGTAGGTGGCGAAGTTCTTGCTTATGTATGGTAAGGAGGAGGTTATGTCAAGAATAGGTAAAAAGGTTATTGTTATGCCTGCTGGCGTAACTGCTAAGTTTGAAAACGATGTTCTTACTGTAAGTGGATCTAAAGGCACTTTAAGTCAAGAAATTAGCAAAACAATTGCAGTGAAAATTGATGGACAAAATCTTTCTTTTGAAATTGCAAAACAAACTGCTGATGCAAATGCAAAACATGGACTTTACAGAGCTCTTGCACACAACATGGTTGTTGGTGTGAGCGAAGGCTTTAAGAAAGGCTTGCAAATTTCAGGTGTAGGTTATAAAGCATCTGTAAGCGGAAACAAACTTGTGATGAACCTTGGTTTTTCTCACCAAGTTGAAGTTGAAGTTCCTTCTGATTTGCAAGTTACAACTCCATCTGCAACAGAAATTGTTATCAGCGGAATTGACAAACAAAAAGTTGGACAATTTGCGTCAAATATCAGAGATATAAGACCAGTTGAACCATACCATGGCTATGGAGTCAGGTATTCTGACGAAGTGGTTATCAGAAAAGTCGGAAAAACTGCCGGAAAAGGTAAGAAATAGGAGCTAAAGTATGATTAAGAAAACAGATAAAAATCAAGAAAGACTTAATCGTCATAAAAGAGTAAGAAGAAAATTGAGCGGAACTGCAGAAAGACCAAGACTTTGCGTTTATCGTTCTCTCAGTCAAATCTATGCTCAAATTATCGACGATGAAAATCAAAAGACTCTTGTTTCTGCTTCAACTCTTGAAAAAGAAATCAAACAACTTTGCCAAGGAAAATCTAAGAGCGAACAAGCAAAAATTGTTGGACAAGAAATTGCAAAAAGAGCTCTTAAGAAAAAAATCAATGAAGTTGTTTTTGACAGGGGCGGTTACATCTATATTGGTCGCGTTCAGGCTCTGGCTGATGGAGCTAGAGAAGCTGGACTTAAGTTTTAGGAGGAAATTATGGCAGAAAATGAAGTAATCACAGCTGAAAATACAGAAGAAGTTTCTTCTAAAAACAAAAAACCAGCTCAAAAACCAAGACAAGACCGCAGAGATAGAGCTCCAAGAAGAGAACAGAGCGACATTGATAAGAAAGTTGTTTCTGTAAGAAGAGTTCAAAAAGTTGTGAAAGGTGGACGAACTCTTAGATTCTCAGCTTTGGTGGTTGTTGGCGACCGAAAAGGCAAAGTGGGAATTGGAATCGGCAAAAGCAAAGAAGTGAGTGGCGCTATTGAAAAAGCAACTACTATTGCTAAGAAAAATATGAAGCTTGTTCCTATTGTTGAATCAACTATTCCACACGAAACAATTGGCAAATTTTCATCAACAAAGATTTTGTTGCTGCCAGCTCCAGCCGGAACAGGAGTTATTGCTGGCGGTTCTGCTCGTGCAGTTATTGAACTTGCAGGAATCAACAATATCGTTACAAAGCGTCATGGTTCTTCCAACAGCATAAATGTTGTTAAGGCAACTTTTGAAGGACTTATGGGGCTTAAAACAAAAGAAGAAATTGCAAGAAGACGCGGCAAAAGCGTTGAAGAAATTTAAAAGGGGGAATTTATGGCTCAAGCAAAACAAAAAATGCTTAAAGTTACTTGGATCAAGAGTGCTATTGGCTACAACAAAAAGCAAGCTTTGATCGTTGAAGCTTTGGGATTTAAAAAACTTAATCAAACAAGACTTCTCCCTGACAATGATGCCATAAGAGGCAGTCTCCACCACATAGCACACCTGGTTAAAGTGGAAGAAGTTAAGTAGGAGGACTATTTATGCAACTTGAAAATTTAAAACCTGCCAAAGGTGCAACAACTAAAAAAGTTAGAGTTGGTCGAGGAATTGGCAGCGGTATTGGCAAAACTAGCGGAAAAGGACACAAAGGTCAAAACGCACGCAGTGGTGGCGGGGTTAGACCAGGATTTGAGGGTGGAAACATTCCAATGATCAGGAAAGTTCCTATTCGTGGATTTAACAACAAAAACTTCAGAAAGGGTTATGCTTGCATCAATGTTGGCGACCTTGAAGCTTTTGAACCTAATGCAGTTATCACTGAAGAACTGCTTTATGAAACAAGATTTATTGGCAAGCGTGCTCCATATGGACTTAAAGTTCTTGGAGATGGCACTCTTACAAAACCTCTTACAATCAAGGCTAATAAAGTTACAAAACAAGCGAGAGAAAAAATCGAAAAAGTTGGCGGTAAAATTGAGGAGTTATAATGTTTAAAACAATAGTCGAAGCATTTAAAGTAAAAGATATAAGAAAGAAGATTCTTATCACTCTTCTTTTACTTTTCATCTACAGAATAGGTTGCTGGATTCCTTGCGTTGGTTTCAGCACAAGCATTGTCGACACTTCTGGTTCAAGTTTTGGTTTCTTTGAACTGATGAACATGGTCAGCGGTGGTGCATTGTCAAATTGTTCTATCCTTGCCCTTGGTGTTTCTCCATACATCACGGCATCGATTGTTATTCAGCTGCTTACAGTTGCTATTCCTGCTCTTGAGCGGGCGGCAAAGAGCGGCGAAGACGGAAGAAGAAAAATAAACCTATACACGAGAATTGCAGCATTAGTTTTGGCTATTGCACAAGCTATCGGAATTGTAGTTGCGTATTCGGGCAACCTTGACCAAAACCTTGGGGGAATGCCTACTTGGCTTATTGGCACTGGTGTGGTTATCACCTTGGTTGCTGGTGCAATGTTTACAGTTTGGATTGGGGAAAGAATTACCGACCTTGGAATTGGCAACGGAACAAGTCTTTTGATCTTCGTTGGTATCCTTTCAAGTGCAATGACTGCTCTTAGCCAAGCTGTTCAACTTACAATTTCAGACATCAATTACATTTGGTATATCTTGCTTTTCGTGGTTGCGGTTATTGCAATCTTTGCTCTTATCGTGTTTATTGATGGCGGCGAGAGAAGGGTGAATGTTCAATATGCCAAACAGATTAAGGGAAGAAGAATGTATGGCGGTCAAAGCAATTACATTCCAATCAAAGTCAATGCCACAGGTGTTATGCCTATTATCTTTGCTAATGCGCTTTTGACATTCCCTCAACTTATCATTTCAATTTTCTGGCCAGATGTAACGTGGTATAGCGATTGGCTGGGCACAAACTCTTGGCTATACATTGTGCTGACAGCTCTGCTCATCTTGCTCTTTGCTTTCTTTTACTCAAAAATCACTTTTGATCCAAATGATATAAGCAAAAGAATTCAACAGCAAGGCGGATTTATTCCTGGTATTCGTGCTGGAAAACCAACAGCTGAATACCTTGGCAAAATTTCAGGCAGAATCACACTTTTTGGTGCAATTTTCTTAGCTGCTATTGCACTTGTTCCATCTCTTGCCTTTAAAGCGATTGGTGGGGCAACCGAAGCGTCGATTCTTATCAACGCATTCAGCACAACAGGTCTGATGATTGTTGTTTCAGTTGCTCTTGAACTTGAAAAACAACTCTCAGCACAGATGTTTATGAGAAATCATAAAGGCTTTTTAAATTAGCATTTCCAGTGGGGGGGCAACCCCACTGTAAAAGCATAGCAACCTGTTAATTTGTTTGTTTTTCAAACAAGAAAGAAGGTGCAAAAATTTGGAGGTTTCAGTGAAGCTCGTTTTACTTGGTGCAGCAGGCAGCGGCAAAGGGACTCTTGCAAAAAGCATCGTAAAAGATTTCAAGATTCCACAGCTTTCAACAGGCGATCTTTTAAGAGAAGTGGCAAAAAGCGGCTCGGCTCTTGGAAAGGAAGTGGGACAATATCAACAAAAAGGTGCTTTAGTGCCTGATGAACTTACCTTTAAAGTTTTGAAAGAAAGACTTGAAAAAGCGGACTGCAAAAATGGATATATTTTAGATGGCTATCCAAGAACTTTAAATCAAGCAAAGCTTCTTGAAAAAATTGCAGACGTTGACGCAGTTATTTCAATAGAACTTGGTTTTGACGAAATAGAAAAACGACTTGTTTCACGAAGAAATTGTCCAAATTGTGGAGAAATTGACAATACACAGCAAGAAGGTTATACAGGAAGATGTCGAAAATGTCAGACTCCATTGTTTCAGCGTGATGACGATAAACCTGAAGCAATAAAGGCTCGTCTGGAAGTTTATAAACAAAACATAAC
>CALVNA010000039.1 GCA_944349535.1 uncultured Clostridia bacterium | reverse complement strand
GGAGCAGGTGAAGGGAATCGGACCCTCGCGACCAGCTTGGAAGGCTGGGGTTCTACCACTGAACTACACCTGCACACTTTAGACTATGAAAGTTTAGCACAAGCGTAGGAATTTGTCAAGGAATTTGACAAAAATAACAGAAAAATATTCTTTTTTAATATAGAGTTATAATTTAAATTGACATGTGCCATTTTGAAAATAAATGCTTGCAGCTGGCAGGTGCAATTTTATCACTTTGAAAATCCTTTTCGCAATCTGATCGGCCTTTTTTAATTCCACTTTGCTTGGACTGCTTCCCCTTTGCAGATGCCCAACAACAAAGCTTTTTAATTCTACATCTTTTGCCAATGTTTTAAGGCTGTTCTCAAATTTTTCAAGCGGCATAATATTTTCACGGATTATGATGATTGACGATTTTTCTTGTTTTGAATTTGCATTTAAAATTTTTGCAGTTTTGGTAAAATCAAGGTCGTTTTCATCTGCCACTAGCACATCTGCGCCGACCACGCTGGCGACATTTTGTGCAATTTTATCGCATCGTCTGCCCATAACCTGAAAAACGCAACTTCTGTTGAAAGCTTCCATACTCGGCATTATGTTGTAAACTGCATTGCAGCACGCTTTGACTGCGGTGTGAAAGCCAAGGCTATAATCGCTGCCATCAACATCGTTGTCAATAGTTGCTGGCACAAAAATTGTTTTGATGCCATTTTCAGCCAGCCGTCTAGCACCTTTTGCCGAGCCATTTCCACCCAAAATAATCACGAAATCAAATTTTTTTGCATTTTTAAGACCTTTTTTAAAGCCTTCATCAGTTATAAACTTAGGACATCTTGACGATTTTATCACAACTCCCGCTTGATTTTTAAAAGTTTTTATATCAAAGTTTGAAATTGGATAAATCCAGTTGTTGATAAGCCCTGAAAACCCAGCTTTGCAAGCATATAGGTTTTTGCCATAATGCTTGCCAAGCTGATAAATAAGACGATTCATGCCAGGGGCATCGCCACCACTTGCAATAACTAAAATTTTCATTATTCCTCACTTGAGAACAACATTGGCTTCTCCTAAAAGTCCAATAAGTTCGTTTATTAAATAATTGTTGATGTCAACCTTGCTTGAGAAGGCAAAGGCTGAGCCGCTTGAATTGCATTTGACAACAATCTGACTTTCACCTGGATAGCTTGACACTATGGTCTTTACCTTTCCATATACATCTGGGTCTTTTGTGTCAAAACGCAAATATAGCTTTTTTTCTGAAATATTATTTTCTTCTTCTTTTTTCTGCCACGAACTAACACTTTCTGCCAAAATGACAGGGTTGCTGCCTGGTCGCAAAGAGACCTTTCCCCTAATGGTAACAAGCCCATCTTCCACCAACAAGTCTTTATATTTATTATATGCTTTTGCAAACACAATCACTTCAAAAGTGCCGTAGATGTCTTCAATTTGCAAAAAGCACATATTGCCTGACTTTGTGAGTTTTTTGCTGACTTCAACAATTTGTCCGCCACAAACCACCTGCTGACCATCTTTAAGACTGTCTTCAGAATCAAAAGAATTCAGCTCTTCGCCAAAATCTTCTTGCTCAAAATTTTCTTCCCCTTCTTGACTAAGGTTGTCAAACATATCTGAAGTGAAGGTGAAGGAATCGTATTTTTCAATATAGTCATCAAGTGGATGGCCTGAAAGATAGATGCCCGCATAAGCCTTTTCGTTTTTCAGCAGAGTTTCTTTGTTGTATTCTTTGATTTTTGGGTATTCAACGCTGTTGACAACTGCACTTTCCTCTTCAAAAGTGTCAAAAATAGAAAATTGCCCTGTTGCCTTTTTCTTTTTATCAGCAATCGTTCTTTCCATGACAAGTGGATAAACATCCATAAGCTGCGAGCGATATTTGCCAAAAGAAGAAAATGCTCCACTCAAGATTAAAGCTTCCAAGGTGCGTTTGTTTATGCCAGACTCAGCGCAAGCACATCGAGAAATAAAATCTTCAAAGCTTTTAAATTCTCCGTTTTTCTCACGCTCTTGCATGATATAATCGGTAACCGCAGTTCCAACATTTTTAAGTGCACCAAGCCCAAATCTGATGTTTCCGTTTTCTGTTTTGAAAAGTGTGTTGGATTTGTTGATATCAGGTGGCAGAATTTCAAAACCTTCTTTTCGAGCATAATTTGTAAACTTTTTAACATTATCCGCTGAAGCAATACGATTGTTTAAAACAGCGGTCAAAAATTCCACTTCATAGTATGTTTTGAGATATGCAGTTTGGTATGCCACATATGCATAGGCTGCGGCATGCGATTTGTTGAATGCATAGCCCGCAAACTTTGCCATTTGATCAAAGATTTTTATTGAAACATCTTTGTCATGCCCAAGTGCAAGAGCACCAGGAATTGGCGGTTTTTGCCCAGTGGGGTCAACATAGCCATTCAAAAATTTTTCTTTTTCAAATTGAATTTTTTCAACTTGTTTTTTGCCCATAATTCTTCGCACATTGTCAGCGCCACCAAGACTGTAGCCCGCCATAACTTGAAAGATTTTCATAACCTGCTCTTGATATACAATGCAGCCATAAGTTGTTTTCAAAACAGGCTCAAGGCATGGGTCGTCATAGACAATTTTTTCAGGATTTCTTTTGCCTTCAATAAATCTTGGAATAAAATCCATAGGCCCTGGTCGATAAAGTGAAATCCCTGCGATAACATCTTCAAGACAACTTGGCTGAAGATCTTTCATAAACTTTTTCATGCCAGAACCATCAAGTTGGAATACCGAATCTGTGTTGCCCGAGCTTATAAGTTCAAAAACTTTAGGGTCGTTGTAATCCATTTTTGCAAAATCAATTTCCACGCCATGATTTTCTTTGATATACTTTAAAGCTTTGTGAATATCTGTCAAAGTGATAAGCCCCAAAAAGTCCATTTTAAGAAGTCCAAGGTGTTCAAGTTCAAGCATATCAAACTGAGTGATAACATCATTTCCACTCTTTGCCATTGGGACATGGTCATAAACAGGATCAGGTGCAATCAGCACTCCCGCAGCGTGCATAGAAATATTGCGTGGCACACCTTCAAGCTTGATTGCCATGTCAACAATTTTTTTGACCATTTCATCTTCTTCATAAAGCCTGCGAAGCTCTGGAATGATATATTGCTTATCTTCTTCTTTGCCCGTTGTGCCAAAATAGTATTTTAGCACTGGTGGTTTTTTTACAGGCTTAAGCGGAATCTCTTTTGTGATTTTGTCCGTTTCAGAAAGAGGATAGCGTAAAACACGAGAAACATCTCGAATTGCGTTTTTTGCTTGCATATTGCCATAAGTTGCAATGTTTGAAACATGATCAAAACCATATCGGCGTTTGGCATATTCAATAACCTCTCCTCGTCTGTCTGTGCAAAAGTCAACATCAAAGTCAGGCATAGAAACTCGTTCTGGATTGATAAAGCGGTCAAAGAACAGTTCATATCTCATCGGATCAACTTGAGTGATGCCGCTGCAGTAGGCAACTAGCGAGCCTGCACCCGAACCACGCCCCGGTCCAACAGGAATATCATTTTGTCTTGCAAAGTTGATATAGTCCCAAACAACCAAGAAATATTCAACAAAACCCAGTTTTTCGATGGTCGAAAGTTCCATTTCCAACCTGTCACGAAGCTCTTTTGTGATTTCTTTATAATTTCTTTTAAGACCTTCTTCAGCTAGTGAACGCAAAAATTCAACAGGTGTTTGCCCGTTATCTGGTTTATACTGTGGAATAAAATTGTCAGAAGCATCCAAAGTGTCTTCTTCTGGCACAAATTGGTTGCCCTTTTCTTTTGCCTCTTTAAGCGATTTTGTTCTGATGGAAACATGGCATTTGTCGGCAATTTCAACTGTGCGGTCAAGAGCCTCTTCATACCCTGGAAGAGCCTCTTGCATTTCTTCATAAGTTTTAAGATAAAACTCGTCGGTTGAAAATTTCCTTCTGTCGGGATCATCAATGGTCTTTCCCATTTGCACGCACATCAAAACATCCTGAAGCTCGCTGTCTTCTTTGTTAAGATAGTGCACGTCGTTTGTGGCAACAAGTTTGATGCCAAGACGCTTGCTCATTTCAGTCAATTTGACCAAAACTTCACGCTCTTCTTCCAGCCCATGATTTTGAATTTCAAGGTAAAAATCATCGCCAAAAAGGTCTTTAAACCAAAGCGCCAATTTGTCAGCTTCATCATATTGTCTCTTAAGAATGTATTGCGGAATATGCCCTGCAATACAGGCTGAAAGACAAATTAAACCTTTTGAATGCTCTTTCAAAAGCTTATAATCAATTCGTGGCTTGTAATACATCCCGTCAATATATGCAAAACTGGAAAGTTTTAAAAGATTTTGATAACCTTCATTGTTTTTTGCAAGCAAAATAAGATGCCCTGTATCCGCTTTGTTCGAGCGAGAGCGCATGTCATGTGTGATATAAAACTCCTGTCCAAGAATTGGCTTTATCCCTTTTGTGATGCAAGCTTCAAAAAATTTGATTGCTCCGTGCATATTGCCATGGTCTGTGATTGCAACAGCCCGAGCGCCACGCTCTTTGATTATGTCAACAAGCTTGTTTATTCTGGCAAGGCCGTCAAGCAAGGAATATTCTGTGTGCAAATGCAAATGAACAAACTCTTTCATCTTATTCTCCTTTGAGTATTTGTGCGATCTTCAAAATTCTTCTAAATCTGTGATTGAGTCCACTTTTTGTCAGCTTTAAAGTTGAAAGTTTAAGTAATTCATCCAAACTTTCTTGCTGATTTGCAAGTCTGAGCACTGCAACTTCTTGCAAATCGTCAGGCAAACTGTCAAGCCCAATTTTTTTGTTGATAAGATTGATCGCCTCAACCTGCTTTAAACTTGCCTCAACAGTTTTTGAAATGTTTGCGTTTATGCAGTTTATTTGGCGATTGATGGTGTTGCGCAGCTCTCTTGTCGCCATTTCATTTGTCAGATCAAACACACTTGAAACAGCCCCAAGCAGTGCAAGCAAATCTTTGATTGATTCGCTGT
>CALVNA010000038.1 GCA_944349535.1 uncultured Clostridia bacterium | reverse complement strand
AAGGGCAGAATCACCTGGAGAGACAAGGGCTAAAAAGGAGACATTATGAAAGTTAGAGCATCTGTTAAGCCAATTTGTGATAAATGCAGAGTTATCAAGCGTGATGGAAAAGTTATGGTCATCTGCTCAAAATCTGCAAAACACAAACAGGTTCAAGGCTAAAAATTTAAATTGGAGGACGTATTAAATGGCAAGAATTGCTGGTGTAGATTTACCTAGAGAAAAAAGATTGGAACTAGGACTTACTTATATCTACGGAATTGGAAGAGTTACTTCCAACAAAATTTGTGAAGCAACAGGCATTAGTGCAGACATTCGTGTCAAAGATTTGACTGATGAGCAAGTTGCTAAACTTCGTAACTATATTGAACACAATGTAGTTGTTGAAGGTGAACTTCGTAAAAAAGTCGATATGGACATCAAAAAACTTGGCGAAATTGGTTGCTATCGTGGCATCAGACATCGCAAAGGATTGCCTGTTCGTGGTCAGAACACAAGAAACAACGCTAGAACCAGAAAAGGTCCAAAAAGAGTTGTTGCTGGAAGTTCTAAGAAGGGTAAATAAGGAGAAGGTTAAGTTATGGCTACTAAAAAAATGGTTAATAAAACTACAAAAACTAAAAAGAGAATTTCAAAAAATATCTCTCAAGGTCAAGTGCATATCAAGACCTCTTTTAACAACACTATCGTGACTTTCTCAGACTGCGATGGCAATGTTCTTTCTTGGTGCTCATCAGGCAAGCTTGGGCTTAAAGGATCAAAGAAAAGCACTCCTTTTGCTGCTCAATCTTGCGTTGAAGATGCTGCTAAGGTTGCAAAAGAACACGGCATCCAAAGTGTTGAAGTTTTCGTTAAAGGTCCAGGCAGTGGCAGAGAACTTGCAATTCGCTCTATCGCAAATTGCGACCTCAATGTTACTATGATTAAGGATGTTTCGCCAATCGCACATAACGGTTGCAGACCTCCTAAAACAAGAAGAATTTAAAAGGAGATAACAAAATGGCAAGAACTATTCAACCTGACTGCCGTCAGTGCAGACGCGAAGGGTGCAAGCTTTTCCTTAAAGGCGAGCGTTGCACAAGCAAAAAATGTGCTATGGAAAGAAGACCTGTTATCCCTGGTCAACATGGAAACTCAAAACGAAGAGTTGCTTTCTCAGAATACGGCACACAACTTCGTGAAAAACAAAAAGTTAAAAGAATGTATGGCATCTTGGAAAAGCAGTTTAGAGAATATTATGAAACTGCTGAAAGAATGAAGGGTGTTACAGGCGAAAATATGCTTTCTCTTATTGAACGCAGGCTTGACAATGTTGTTTATAGAATGGGAATTGGAGCAAGCAGAAAACAATGCCGTCAAATTGTAAACCATGGGCATATCACTGTCAATGGTAAACGAGTTGACATCGCATCATTCCTTGTAAAACAAGGCGATGTGATTGCAATCAAAGAAAACAAGCAAGATATCGATGCTTTCAAAGCACTCAGAGAAACAAAAATTGTTACACCAAAATGGTTGGAATTTGACCCAGCCACTCTCTCAGGAAAAATTTTAGCACTTCCAAAGAGAGAAGATATCGACTCCGATATCAAAGAACAACTTATCATCGAATTGTATTCGAGATAATAACGGAGGGAATTTGTTTATGAAAATGGAAAGACCAAAAATAACTTGTGAAGAAACAGACAATGGCAGTTTTGCAAGATTTGTTGTTGAGCCACTTGAAAAAGGCTATGGAATCACTCTTGGCAACGCAATGAGAAGAACCCTTCTTTCTGCTCTGCCAGGTTCAGCTCCAATCGCAGTGCGTATTGCCGGCGTTGCACATGAATTTTCAACAATCAGAGGTGTTACTGAAGATGTTGTTGACATCATCTTAAACCTTAAGACTATGGCTGTTAAATGCCAAAACAACAATGATGATTTCATCACTTATCTGCATCTTAGAAAATCTGGAGCAGGCCAGGTTACTGCAAAAGATTTTGAATCAAACAGTGAAGTTGAAATTTTGACTCCAGACCTTCACATTTGCACAATGGACGAAGGTGCTGTGCTTGATATGGATGTTATGATTGGCAATGGTCGTGGTTATGTGTCAAGTGCTGCCAACAAGGCAAAGTTTGACAACATTGATTTCATTGCAATGGATTCAATTTTCTCACCAGTTAAGACAGTAAATTTCAATGTTGAAAGCACTCGTGTTGGACAAAGTGTGAACTATGACAAACTCACTCTTGAAGTTGAAACAAATGGAACAACTTCTGCAAGAGAAATTGTTGCTCTTGCTGGCAAAATTGTGATGGAACACGTTAATTTGTTTGTTGAGCTTTGTGCTCAACTTGCATCTAGCGACATTCTTGTTTCAAGGGAAGAAGATAAGCAAGTTAAGATTATGGAGCTTCCTATTGAAGAAATGGATCTTTCTGTTCGTTCATACAACTGCTTGAAGAGAGCAGGAATAAACACTGTTGAGGATTTGACTAAAAAATCAAGAGCAGATATGCTCAAAGTTAAAAACCTTGGCATCAAATCTATTGACGAAGTTATTGCAAAACTTGAAAGTTATGGACTTTCTCTTTGCAAGGACGAAGACTAATTTTCATAAAAGGAGAAAATTATGGCTAACGCTAAATTAAATAGACCAAGCAAAGAAAAGAATTCTCTTATTCGCGGACAAGTTTCAGATCTTTTGTGGCTGGGCAAAATTGAAACCACTCTTGCAAAGGCGAAGTCTGTAAGAAGCAAAGCTGAAAAAATCTTAACTCTTGCCATCAACTCTTATGAAGATATCTCAAAAGTTGAAAAGCAAGTGAAAGATGAAAAGGGCGTAAAAGTGACAAAGGTTGTCTCAAATGACGGACCAAAAAAGCTGCACGCTCGCAGACTGATTATGTCTTATTTGTTTGATAGACAAGAACAAAGAAAACCAAAAGAAGCTATTGAAGCTTACAAAGCAAGAACAAAAGACATCAATCACCCATTGCTTGAAAAAATCTTCAATGTTTATGCTCCAAAATATGCTGCAAGAGCAAAAGAAGTTGGTCAAGGCGGTGGTTACACTCGAATCATCAAACTTGGCACTCGCAGAGGGGATTGTGCTGAAATGGCAGTTATTGAACTTATTTAAAAACACTTCAACTGAAGTGTTTTTTTATCAAAAAAAGTTCAAATTTGGCTTATTACGGCATTTTGATTGACTTTTAATCTTGTTTAATGCTACTATGCTAAAAACAAAAATGTTTCGAGGGGATTATGAGGGTTGTATTGCAAAGGGTGAGTCAAGCTTCACTGAAAGTTGATGGAAAAGAAATTTCTGCTATAGGCAAGGGCTTTGTCGTATATTTTGGTGTGGAAAAAGGTGATGACGAGACTGATTGCAAAAAAATCTGCAAAAAAATATCCAACCTGCGCATTTTTGAAGATGAAAATGGCAAAATGAATCTTTCTTTGCGTGAAGTGAATGGCGAGATTTTGCTTGTCAGTCAATTTACTCTTTTTGCTGATTGTGCAAAAGGAAATCGCCCAAGCTTTTTCCAGGCAGAACTGCCAGACAAAGCCAATCAAATTTATCAAAATGCAGTCAATCTGTTGCAAAACGAAGGCTATGTCGTCAAAACTGGCATTTTTGGTGCCGACATGAAAATTTTGCAGAATAACGACGGTCCGGTAACAATAATTTTGAATAGCAAAGAATTGTAAAAGAGTTTAATAGAACTCTTTTTTGTTTTAAAGGTTTAAGATTTTTGAAGCCTGCTTTTCTTGCTAAAAATATTTTTTTGTGATATATTTAAATTGTATGGTTTTGTTAAATTAAAAATTTTATAGGAGATGCTATGGTATTGTTTGGAGATTATCACACTCACACAAAATATTCAAGAAAAAATCATGGAAAAGGCTCAGTACTTGAAAACGCTTCAGCTGCTCAAGAAAAGGGTTTGAAACAAATTGCAATAACAGACCATGGGTTTGGGCACTGGATGTTTGGCTTGCGACATAAAGATATTCCGCAGCTTAAAGATGACATTTTGAATGCAAAAGAAATCACAGGAGTTGACATTTTGCTGGGGATTGAAGCAAATTTGACTTCTGCCAATGGGGATGTTGATGTTGTTGAAAGTGATTTTGAGTTTCTTGACATTTTTGCCATGGGCTTTCATCAGCTGGTCAAAATGAAAACGACAAAAGATTTGTTTTATATAAATTGGGCAAACGGTTTGTCAATTTTCTCTCCAAGCAAAGAGCGTATTGCAAGAAATACGACTGCTTTTTTGAAGGCTCTTGACAAATATCCAATTGATTTTATAACGCATCTTAATTTTGGCTATCCAACTGACACTTTGGCAGTTGCAAGAATGGCTAAAGAAAAAGGAACGCTGATTGAACTTAACGGCAAACGAATAAATTTCACAGACAAAGAGCTTGAAATTATGGCTTCTGAAGGAGTTAAATTTATCGTTAATTCTGATGCGCACAGCCCTGATGCTGTTGGTGAAGTCAACAGAGCTATGAACTTAATTTTCAGGCTTGGATTGCCTTTAAATCAAATTGTGAATATTGACAAATTGCCTAAATTTGAGAATAAACGAGGAATAACTTGAGTTTTGCAAAGGAAGTGAAAAAAGAAATACTTGAGCATGACATACAAGACAGTCAAGAAGTTTTGGCTTTTATGTCAAGCCTTTTTCGTGCTTGTGGAAACTTAAACCGCAACAGTGAAGGCTTGTCTGCTGAACTTGTAACTGACTCAAGAGATTTGTTTTCGTTTGTTGATAAATTGACAAAAAGACTGTATGGCGAAAATTTAAAGCTTGGGCTTTCTGATGATCATATCATCAACAAAACAATTTATTATCGCATATCTTTCCCTTCCAGCATTTCTCTGAGTATTTTGACTGACTGTGGAGTGATAGAAAGAAACAGCGAGGGGCTTGAGATCAATCCAAAACCAGATTCAAATCTGCTCTGTGATGACAACACCAAGATTGCATATTTAAAAGGGGCATTCATTGGCTGTGGCACTTCCAGCATCAAACTCAGCCAGCTCGGTTCTAAAATGCCAACCACAGGCTATCATGTTGAGTTTCCTTCAAAACATCGAGAATTTTTGGAAAGCGTGCAAGAAATTTTGATGCATTTTAGTATCAGCGCCAAAATTTCAATGCGCAA
>CALVNA010000037.1 GCA_944349535.1 uncultured Clostridia bacterium | reverse complement strand
CTCTCAAAGCTCGGAAAGCTTAACAGTCAAAATTGACAACACCAGTTATTCTGGCACTGCAGATGTTGATTTGAATGGGGTAAATTATAATAAAAATGCTTATACAGTCTCAGGAAAGTCAGTTTCAACATATTTCAAAAATTGCACTAAACTGACTTATTCAATAGATACAACAGTGACAGGTCAAACGGCAGATCTTTCGAATGGGCAGATGACTCTTAGCAATACTTTAGAAGACTCACTTTCTGACGAGACCAATTTGCCAATAATTCTTACAAATGACGTGTTTATCAATAAGAGTTTCAACATTGACTATAAGCTATACGGAAAAGGTTATGCGATAATAAGCACTGTAAGTAGCGATAACGTCATCACTGGAATAAGCGGAAATGTGCAGGATGTGATTGTTGCAGCAACGCCGGCATCTTTTATTGGGAACGAGAGCAGTGCACAAAATGGAACTCTTACAAATGCGAAGATTTACGGCATGGTGGTTGACAGTCAGTCATTTGATCTTCCAAATTTGACTAACACGAGTGTGAGCATTTATGCTTCATTCTACAGCAATTCTTTTGAATCGTCAGCAGCAAATAATTCAGACATCACTTTTGGTGGAGTAATTGTCTTAAGAGATGCTACAGGTGATGGTGTCGCAGGCGGGAATATAACTTTAAGTGGCATTGCAACAAATGGTGCTATCTTAAAAGCAGGCAATGGCTCACATGGCAGTGTTGCGTTGACTTCTTATCAACCGCATGAAGGAAATTTCTTGTATCAAGTACATCCAGGCGGCGCTGCGGGAACAACAATGGTAGAGGGTGAAACAGTGGAAATAATAAATTCTCGTGCTGGTGTAAGCGGTGGAGTGTATAATTCAACAGAAGCGGACAATGATGACGACAATTTTAAACGAAACGCTTTTGGAGAAATTTTTGTTGGAGGAGATAGCGGCGCAGGCTTCAATCAAGCAGGAAATGATATGTCCTTTAAAATAACAAGTAATGGAAGCGTGAATGTAGCTGATGATCCTGATAATCCAGATGTTTATGAAGCAATGGTTGTGCTAAGATCTCCAAAAAGGATTGTTGTTGGAGGATACGAATACACTCTAAAAAATGCAATTGGAGCGTGGACAGGTTCTACGGATAACATGTATGTGGGTGATGAAAGGAAAATGGATAAATTGTTATTCTGTTCCCTTTACTTTAGCAATAGTGCATTTAATTTTGTCAGCTATGAAGATGAAGCTATTTATCGTTATAGCTTCTTGGCGCTTAACCAGAAGGTAGATGAAGAAGGAGATCTTGTAAAGGATACTGAGGCATCAGTTTACTCAAAAGAAAGTTTTATTGCAGCGGCACCTGGTGGTATCGATTTGCAAGGTTGGGCTGATAACGGGGGAGGGAGTTTACAGATTGATGCTTTAGAGCTGACCGTTGATTCTCTGACTATGGATATGCCTTTCTATATTGAATTTAACAGCACACTAAGCTTCAATTTTCTTTCGCAAGCGAACCAATCTTTAAGTGAGGCTCTTGAAACATGGTTGAAAAAAAATTTGTCAGATAGCAATTGTAAGATATATATCGGTTATAAACATGTACATTGGGATACAAGCACGACAGTCGATGATTTTTTGCGTGATTTAGAGAACAATGATTTGACAAGATTGGTTGCTTATTTGTGATAAAAAAGAAACCTTGCGGGGTTTCTTTTTTTGTAAGAGATAAAAGTTGCAAAGTTTTTCAAATTGTTTATAATGGTTTGTTTTGCAGAAGATTTATGCTAAAATAAAATTGTTGATAAAGGAGTTTGGTATGATTGAAATCACTGACAAGAAGGATGCAGTGGAGACTATGAAGAAACTGGGACTTAACTATTTTCCGCTAGATGTTTTTGACATAAACGATGTTGAAGGCATCAAAAAGTTTTTCAAAAAATATCCTTCTCCAGAATATGTTTTGCGCAATACTGATAAGGCTGGCGGTAAATTTTTCTTCGTTTCTTCTTTTGAAGAGGCTTTGCCGCTTCTGCAAAATTTTGAGCAAAATGTTACCATCGATGTTTCTTACAATCCTTATAAAGAAGACATTGTTTTGGTGGGAGATGTCAAAGTGACAAAAGATGGCTTTCAAGATATGATTGACCTGATTGCTCGAGATGATGAAGAAGGCACAAATCGAAATGTTTATGAAAACCCAAAATACAATTTGCATACCACTCTTGATGATGAAAAGCTTTGGGAAATTCCAGGTTTTACAAAGCTTATGGACTATATCAGCACTCACGAACTTTACAATATGATTGTTGAGTTTATTGTTTATGATTGCAAGCTTGGAGTCAAGAAAGAAAATGTTGTTATTGTCGAGATCAGAACGGACTATTAATTATTTTATTTTTTTGCAAAAATTGACAAAAATAGGCTTAAATTATTTGCCTATTTTTTTCTTTTTGACTATAATAAATTTTGACGAAAAAAAGGAGAAAAATATAATGAAAAAATTTGTTTACTTGTTCAAAGAAGCTGACGGAAAAAACAAAGCGCTTTTCGGCGGCAAAGGTGCCAATCTTGCTGAAATGACAAGCCTTGGAATGCCAGTTCCTCAAGGCTTTACTGTGACAACAGAAGCTTGCACACAATACTATCAAGATGGGCGCAAAATCAACAATGACATTCTGAAACAAATCAAAGCCAAAATGGCTGAGCTTGAAAAAATCACTGGCAAGAAATTTGGAGATGAAAAAAATCCATTGCTTGTGTCTGTTCGCTCTGGTGCAAGAGTTTCTATGCCGGGCATGATGGACACAATTTTAAACCTTGGTCTTAACGACATTTCTGTTGAAGCAGTTGCAAAAAACACAAACAATCCAAGATTTGCTTATGACTGCTATCGCCGTTTCATCCAAATGTTCAGTGATGTTGTTATGCAACAAGAAAAATCTAAATATGAAAAAATCCTTGATAAAGTTAAAGAGAAAAAGGGCGTTAAGTTTGATAAAGATTTGACTGCTGATGATCTTAAAGAAATCATCAAAATGTTTAAAGATCTTTACAAAAAAGCTCAAGGTGAAGAATTCCCTCAAGATCCAGAAGTTCAGCTTATTGAAGCGATTAAGGCCGTTTTCCGTTCTTGGGATAACGACCGAGCAAATGTTTACCGCAGAATGCACGACATTCCTTACGAATGGGGCACTGCTGTCAATGTTCAATCAATGGTTTTCGGAAATATGGGTGACACATCAGGCACAGGAGTGGCTTTCTCTCGCAATCCTGCAACTGGTGAGAACAAACTTTATGGCGAATATCTTATGAATGCTCAAGGTGAAGACGTTGTTGCCGGCATTCGAACACCTATGCCTATCTCTGAACTTGAAAAACAAAACCCAGAAGTTTACAAGCAATTTGCTGAAATTGCAAAAAAACTTGAAAAACACAATAAAGATATGCAAGATATGGAGTTTACTATCGAAAATGGCAAACTCTATATGCTTCAAACCAGAAACGGCAAGAGAACAGCTAAAGCTGCTTTAAAAGTTGCCGTTGACCTTGTTAAAGAAGGTATGATCAATGAAAAAGAAGCGCTTATGATGCTTGATCCAAAGCAGCTCGACGCTCTCTTGCACCCTCAATTTGACGCTGCAGCACTTAAAAAGGCAACCGTTATCGGACAGGCTTTGCCAGCTTCTCCTGGTGCTGCGTCTGGAAAGATTTGCTTTACAGCAGACAAAGCAAAAGAAATGGCTGCAAACAAAGAAAAAGTGGTTCTTGTCAGACTTGAAACTTCTCCTGAAGATATTGAAGGTATGGCTGCAAGCCAAGGTGTTTTGACTGCTCGTGGCGGCATGACATCTCACGCAGCTGTTGTTGCTCGTGGTATGGGAACTGCTTGCGTTGCAGGCTGCTCAGCAATCAAATTTGCTGCTGATGAAAAATCTTTCACTCTTGGTGGAAAAACATACAAAGAAGGGGATGTTATCTCTTTTGACGGCTCTACTGGAAAAATTTATGACGGAGCAGTTAAAACTGAACCTGCCACAATTTCTGGCGAATTTGCAACCATCATGAACTGGGCAGATAAGTATAGAGTGCTTGAAGTTCGCACAAATGCAGACAATCCGTCAGATGCTAAAAATGCATTCAATTTTGGAGCGCAAGGTGTTGGTCTTTGCAGAACGGAGCATATGTTCTTTGAAGCTGACAGAATCCCTGCAGTAAGAGAAATGATTGTCTCTTCAACTGTGGAAGAGAGAAAGAAAGCTCTTGCAAAATTGTTGCCAATGCAGAAAAAAGACTTTAAAGGAATTTACAAATCAATGCAAGGCCATCCTGTAACAATCAGATTCCTTGATCCACCTCTTCACGAGTTCCTTCCTCATGAAGATAGCGAGATTAAGGCTCTTGCAAAAGAAATGGGGATTTCATTTGATAAACTTAAAGCAACCGTTGCTGACTTGCATGAATTCAATCCAATGATGGGGCATCGTGGTTTGAGACTTGCTGTAACATATCCTGAAATTGCTCAAATGCAAACACAGGCTGTTATTGAAGCTGCAATAGAAGTGAACAAGGAAAAGGGTTATAACATTGTGCCTGAAATCATGATTCCGCTCACTTGCGACTGGAAAGAATTTAAATATGTTCGTGATATTGTGGCAGAAAAGGCTGACCAAATCATTGCAAAGAAAGGTGTGAAGCTCACATACAAAATTGGAACTATGATTGAAATCCCAAGAGCAGCACTCACTGCCGATGAAATTGCAAAATATGCAGAATTCTTCTCATTTGGAACAAACGACCTTACACAAATGACTTACGGCTTCTCAAGAGATGATGCTGGCAAATTCCTTGATGTTTATTATGCGAAGAAGATTTTTGAAAGCGATCCATTTGCAAGACTTGACCAAAACGGAGTTGGTAAACTTGTAAAAATGGCTGCTGATCTTGGCAAATCAACAAGACCAGATATCAAACTGGGAATCTGTGGCGAGCATGGCGGAGATCCATCATCTGTTGAATTCTGCCATAATGCAGGGCTCACATATGTTTCTTGCTCTCCATTCAGAGTGCCAATTGCAAGACTTGCTGCCGCACAGGCAAACATCAAAAACCCAAGAAAGAAATAAAATTGACAAAAAACACGCTTTTTGCGTGTTTTTTTGTTTAATTTTCAATTTTTTTAATTTTTGCTTAAATAATTATGAAATTTTGCGTG
>CALVNA010000036.1 GCA_944349535.1 uncultured Clostridia bacterium | reverse complement strand
TTACCAAAAAGAACTACAACACACCCAGCTTCCACATTCCAGTTTACTTCCCGATCAGCGCTGAAAAGAAAATTGAACTTGAAGCACCTTTTCATGCTCTTTGCAATGGCGGACATATCACCTATGTTGAGCTTGATGGCGACACTTCAGCCAACCTTGATGCTTTTGAAAAAATCATCAGATGCATGAAAGAAAAAGGAATTGGCTATGGTGCAATCAACCACCCTATTGATAGGGACCCAGATTGCGGCTATAACGGCATAATTGGTGACCATTGCCCTCACTGCGGAAGAGCGGAAAAGGAAGATCATCCGTTTGAAAGAATCAGAAGAATAACCGGCTATTTGGTTGGAACTCTTGACAGATTCAACAATGCAAAGCGAGCTGAAGAGCATGACAGAGTAAAACACAACATTTAAAGGGATAAAAATGAAAAGACTTAGAATTTCAGGCATTGTCAATGACAGCATTGTTGATGGTCCAGGTTTGCGATTTGCAATTTTTACTCAGGGCTGTCCGCACCACTGCCCTGGCTGCCATAATCCACAAACACACTCACTCAAAGGCGGCAAAAAAATTTCAATCAAAAAACTATACAAAAAAATCAAAGAAAACGGTTTGCTTGGTGGGGTAACTTTTTCTGGTGGCGAGCCATTCTTGCAAGCGAAAACTTTGCTTCCGCTGGCAAAAAAACTTAAAGAAGACAAAATTGAGATTGCCTCATACACAGGATTTTTGTTTGAAGAGCTTTTAAATGAAAAAGTTCCAGGTGGAAAAGAACTATTATCGCAACTTGACATATTGATTGACGGAAAATTTGTGCAAAGTTTGAAAAGCCTTGATCTTGCTTTTAAAGGCTCTTCAAATCAACGAACGATAGATGTGCAAAAATCACTTGAAAAAGGCAAGGTGGTTTTAAGCAAAGACCCTAGATGGAATAAGACTTGACTGTTTGTTAAAAGCATAATTTTACAATAAAAAACTGCATTCATTGCAGTTTTTTTATTATTTCAACAATTTTTTCAAATATTTACCAGTGTATGATTTTTCGACCTTTGCAACCTCTTCAGGCGTGCCTGTTGCAACAATTTCTCCACCACGATTGCCACCTTCCGGTCCTAAGTCTATGATATAGTCAGCCGATTTGATAACATCAAGGTTGTGCTCTATCACAACCACACTATTACCATTTTCAACAAGCCTATTCAAAATGGCAATAAGCTTTTTCACATCATACATATGAAGCCCAGTTGTTGGCTCATCCAAAAGATAGATTGTTTTGCCTGTTGATTTTTTTGAAAGTTCGCTCGCAAGCTTAACTCTTTGAGCTTCGCCACCAGAAAGTTCAGTTGCACTTTGCCCCAGTTTGACATATCCAAGACCAACATCATAGAGTGCTTGAACTTTGCTTTTGATCGCAGGAATATTTTCAAAAAACTTTAAGGCTTCTTCAACCGTCATTTCAAGCACATCGTTTATGTTTTTGCCTTTATAATGAACTTCCAACGTCTCGCGGTTATATCTTTTGCCTTTGCAGGCTTCGCAAGTTACTGCAATATCTGGCAGGAAATACATCTCAATTTCTTTTACTCCAGCACCTTCGCAAGCATCACATCTTCCGCCTTTGACATTGAAACTAAATCTTCCAGCTTTATAGCCTCTAGCTTTTGCTTCCGGCGTGCTTGCAAAAAGCTCTCTTATGGCAGAAAACATTCCAACATAGGTGGCAGGATTAGATCGTGGAGTTCTGCCAATTGGAGATTGATCAATTGAAATAACTTTGTCAAGGGCACTTATATTTTCAATTTTGTCAAACTTGCCATTTTCAAGCCGAGAATTGTTGAGATTGTTTGAAAGATATGGGAACAAAATTTCATTTATTAAACTTGATTTCCCACTTCCAGAAACGCCAGTAACACAAGCAAAAACTCCTAGCGGAATCTGAACATCAATATTTTTAAGATTATTTTCTCTTGCACCTTTAATTTTCAAAAAGCCTTTTGGCGACCTTCTTTTTGAAGGCACTTCAATCTTTTCTTCGCCACGCAAAAACTTTGCTGTGATTGAGTTTGAAGTTTTCATAATATCTTCAACTGTTCCATTGCCCACAATTTGTCCGCCATGCACACCTGCGAAAGGACCTACGTCAACCAGCCAATCTGCTGTTCTGATAGTGTCTTCATCATGCTCAACCACTATCAAAGTATTTCCAAGATCTCGAAGATGTTTTAGCGTGCCGATAAGGCGGTCATTATCGCGTTGATGAAGCCCAATGCTTGGCTCGTCCAAAATGTATAAAACGCCTGAAAGTCCGCTTCCAATTTGCGTTGCCAGTCTTATTCGTTGAGCTTCACCCCCTGACAGAGTTTCGGCTGAGCGAGAAAGAGTCAGATAATCAAGCCCAACATCACTCAAGAATTTCAGCCTTGCCCTTATCTCTTTCAAAATGCTTTCTGCAATTTCTTGTTTTTCTTGACTTAGTGAAAAGTCTGCAAAATATTCAATCAATTCTTCAACGGTCATGTCGCAAACCTGAGAAATATCTTTGCCCTTTATTTTCAAAGACAACGCTTGCTCATTAAGTCGCTTTCCATGACAGGTTGGACAGGTGATTTCTCTGACAAATTTGCCAATTTCAAATCTGACAAATTCACTTTTGCTTTCAACAAGTCTTCTTTTCAAGTTGTTGATTATTCCTTCAAAAGCTAGCGCCCTTTTGCCGTTGAAGTGCTCATAGGTTTTGTTTCTTGCCTCATTGCCAAAAAGATCAAGTTTTTCGCCGTCATTGCCATAAAGCAAAATATCCAGTTTTTTTCTTGGCAATTTTTTGACTGGAGAGCTTAAATCTATGTCGTATGTTTTTGACAAAGCATCAAAAAAGCGTTTTGCCATGCTGCCTTCCTCATATCTCCAACCAGTCAAATTGAAAGCCCCGTCAGCTATTGAAAGGTCGCTGTTTTTAAGCACCAGTCCTTCATCAACATCGCTGACAAGGCCAAGCCCTGCACAAGAAGGACAGGCACCAAAAGGAGCGTTGAAAGAAAACAATCTCGGCGTAACCTCTTCAAGAGTCCATCCGCAATCTGGGCAGGCATAGTTTGTGCTAAACAAGTTTGGCTTTCCATCATTTTCAATTATAACCAGCCCTTGCCCAAGCTTTACTGCTGTTTCGATGCTGTCATTCAGTCTTGAAGTAACCCCTTCTTTTAAAACGATTCTGTCAATCACAGCATTTATGTTATGTTTGATATTTTTGTCAAGCACAATATCTTCGTCAAGAGAAGAGATTGTTCCGTCAACTTGAACTCTTGCATAACCAGACTTCTTCAAACTTTCAAAGTGTTTTGCGAATGTCCCCTTTTGTCCGCGAGCAATAGGAGCAAGCACTGTGATTTTGCTACCCATCGGCATTGCCAAAACACTGTCAACAATTTGGTCGGTGGTTTGTTGTGAAATTGCCTTGTGACAATTTGGACAATATGGAACTCCAACTCGAGCAAACAAAAGCCTGAGATAATCATATATCTCGGTAACAGTGCCAACAGTTGAACGTGGATTGTGGTTTGTGGTCTTTTGATCAATTGAGATTGCTGGAGAAAGCCCGTCAATAGATTCAACATCAGGTTTTTGCGCTTGCCCTAAAAATTGACGAGCATATGAGGACAAACTTTCAATATATCGGCGTTGACCTTCTGCAAAAATGGTGCCAAAAGCAAGGCTTGTTTTGCCTGAGCCACTGACACCCGTGAACACAATAAGTTTGTTTTTTGGAATTTCCAAATCAATATTTTTTAAATTGTTTTCTTTTGCACCTTTGATAATAATTTTGTTTTCCATGGCTTTATTATATCACAAATTTGCCTTTTTCAAGCAAAATTGTTACATTATCTTCTTTCTTTATCCAATCTTTTTCTAAGCTTTTGAATTTGATCTCTCAAAACCAAAGCTCTTTCAAAATCCAATGAATTGGAGGCTATTTTCATCATCGCCGTCAATTTTTCAATCTCTTTTGGGATTTCTTCTTTTCTCAACCGTTCATTTTCAACTTTTTTGCTTATTTCAAGGCTGTTTGTGATGGCTTTGATGATTGTTTTTGGCGTTATATTATATTTTTTGTTGTATTCTTCTTGCAATTTTCTTCTTTTTTCAGTTATGTCGATGGCTCTTTTCATTGAATCTGTGATTGTGTCTGCAAACATGATCACTCGTCCGTTTGCATTTCTGGCAGCACGACCAATAGTTTGAATAAGAGCCCCTTCACTTCTCAAAAAGCCTTCTTTGTCAGCATCAAGGATGCAAACAAGTTCGACTTCAGGCATATCAAGACCTTCTCTCAAAAGATTAATCCCGACCAGCACATCAAACTCGCCACTGCGCAGTCCATTGACAATCTCCACCCGTTCCATAGTATCGATTTCAGAGTGCATATATTTGGTTTTAAAATTATGTTCCTGCAAATAAGTGGTCAAGCTTTCAGCCATCTTTTTTGTCAAAGTGGTAACCAGCACGCGAGCATTATGAGAAATTGTAACCTTTATTTGCTCCATAAGCTCTTCAATCTGATTTTTGATTGGTTTAATTTCAATTTTAGGGTCTAGCAAACCGGTAGGTCTGATAACTTGCTCAACTATTTGATCTGCGTTTTCAAGTTCATATTTTGCAGGAGTGGCAGAAACAAACAGAGTTTGTCCTAGTTTTTTTGAAAATTCATCAAAAGTTAAAGGTCTGTTGTCTTTTGCTGCCTCCAAGCGAAAGCCATATTCAACTAAAGATTGTTTTCTTGCCCTGTCGCCATTATACATGGCTCTTATCTGTGGCAGCGTCATATGGCTTTCATCAATAATGGTCAAAAACCCTTTTGGAAAATAGTCGATCAAAGTATAAGGCGCTTCGCCTGGTTTTCTGCCGTCAAAGTAGCGAGAATAATTTTCTATACCGCTACAATAGCCAACTTCGCGCATCATTTCTTCGTCATAAGCAACTCTCTGACCAATTCTCTCAGCTTCTAATGGCTTGTTTTCCTTTTGAAAATTCTCAATCGCCTTCAACCTGTCTTCTTCAATTTGTGTTAAAGCATTTTCCATTTTTGCTCGGCCAACTGCATAATGTGTGGCAGGATAGATTGCAACCATTTTCAGCTGATTGATAAGATTTCCTGTTGTGGGATCAAAATCATAAATTTTTTCAATTTCATCTCCAAAAAATTGAACCCTGATAGCAAGAGAAGATTGAGATGCTGGGAAAATGTCAACAACATCACCTTTAACACGAAAAGTTGAGCGTTTGAAATCGATGTCAGAGCGAGTATATTGAATGTCAATAAGCTTTGAGATAAGCTGATCTCGATCAATCGCGTCTCCTTGTCGAAGTGCAATGTGCAAATTATAATATTCTTCTGGATTGCCAAGACCATAAATGCAAGAGACAGATGCCACGATGATCACATCGTCTCGCTCAAGTATAGACGCTGTTGCAC
>CALVNA010000035.1 GCA_944349535.1 uncultured Clostridia bacterium | reverse complement strand
GGCCGTTAGCCTGCACCATGTTCTCTAGATGCTCGGACTTTCCTCATCTTGCGATGCGATTGTCTGCATAACTGACGATATAATAATACACAATAAATTAGATTTTGTCAAGTTTTTGCAGATATACTCTTGACATGGTCATCAAAATGTGATAGGATTATGATATGAAATTAATCAGAAAAAAGGGAAATAGACAAACTAAAACAAAGAGAGTTGTGCTTTCAGATACACAAACTTTTGTTGACCTTGAAAATTTGGCTTCCGCCAGCTTAAAAAATGAAAATGAGAGAAAAAAAGCAACAAAAAGTTTGAAAAACTTTGTTTCACAGCTTAAAGATACAATCCAAAGTGGCGCTATTTTTGGAGCTATAGATGTTTTAAATATCATAGAATGCATTTCAAAAATTGATCAAAATTTTGATAACCAAACCTTTAAAGATCTTTTTATGAAAAAACTTGAAGCATCTGAAACGGCAGTGGTTTCATTTGCTGCTGAAATGATAAATGATAAACCATATTTACAAAAAGCTTTTTCAACAGCTGAGCTTGAAACAATTGGAAGAATTCTTTTAGATTTTCAAACAGCAAAGGACAATCAACATGTTTAAAAAAACAATTGAACAAATGCAGTTTTCTGACCTTGATTTGACACCCAGCGCAAAAAATGCAAGACAATGTGCAAATTTTGCCATTGCAAAGCCTTTTAGCTTGCATCAAGATGATGTTGATCAAATTATAAAAATGATCAAACAAACTTTTAAAAAAGAAAAAAATGCAAATGTCAATTATCGATTGTTGCTTCAAATGCAAATCAGTCTCGACGCCTATGGCTTTTATTATGATAAAGATTTTTTAGATGAAAAAGCTGTTGACAATTTAAATTTTATATACCTAAGTTTGCTTGGTAAAAAGCAAGCATTGTCGCAAGAGGGCCAGTCATTTTATACATTTCTTCTAAATAATTTTTATAGAGACGCACACAATATTGATAAAAAAATATTAGACAAAATGCTGTGCAGCAATATTGAACAAAAAACACTAGATTAACTAGTGCTTTTTTATCCAACAGTGAACAATTCTTTTGTTTTTCCATTTTTGCGATCACTATAAAGTGCAGTAAGATTGCCATCTTGCGAAATTTTAATCGCTATGCCATATTTTGACAGAGTTTGAGCAGCCGCTAACCTTCCGCCACCTTCACTGCCCGCTTCAATTTTGATGATTGCACCTATGGCAATAATGTTTCCATCATTGTCAATGACAGTTGCACCATCCATGCTCACAAGCTCTTGCCGAAGCTTTCGGCTTAAGTCTTGGAAAGGCTTGTCTGCAATGATTTTTCTCAGTGCTTGAGCTTTATAGCATTTTTCTTGCTGAAGAAAAACGCTGTAAGGCACTTTAAAAGTTTTTTCGGTTGAAGCCAGTCTTTGATAATTGTACAGTTTGCTTGCTTCTTCAAGCTCTTGTTCCTTTTTTATATCAAAATATTTTTCCATAATAATGTCGTGAGCATCAATATGAGTTAATGCTTGCTCAACCGAGTCTTTATTGAGATAAACCAAACATCCACCAGAATAAGCAAAAGATGTGTCAAGCGCAGTGAAGTAAATTGAACGTCTTATATCTTTGAGTGAATAGGTCCCTCGACTAAGAAGCAGCTGAATGACTTCTTCATGCGAAAAAACATTCCATCTGCCATTTCTTTTTGCAAAAAGCAAAGTTCGATTTTTAAAAATCAAAAAGTCGCCATTGTTTGTCAAAACAAGCCCAATGCGTTTGTCATTGCAATATTTTGCAATCGCTTCATATTTGTAAGGAGAAACAGCTGGCAATCCTTTTCGCGAAAGCATTTGCACATAGCCGCTTAAAATTCCGTTTTTATCAAATTCAATTGCAGAATACTCTCCATCAGTCAGCAAGGCATAAAAATCTTTATTCATCACATCGGTATAAAACACACAGCCTTCTTCTTTTGACAGGTCTAAAGAAAGATTTAAAACAGTGCAAATTGAAATTTTTTTGCCTTCGTAGGTTCTTGAAGCCCACATTTCAAGCTCTGCCAAAATTCCAAGCATAACAGAAACAGTTTCTTCTTGGTCACACAAGCTTCTGCAAATAGATTTTTCAATTGCGTGCGATTGCAAATTTGAAACATAGTTTGCATCTTGCAAATTCAATCCAGAAATTGTGTTGATTTCAGAAATGATTGATTTTAAAAGTGCTATTTCAAAATTTTGAAAAGCTTGTCCGCGTTTAAGCACAAGTCGATATTCATCTTGTTTTGAAGGTTTGATCAAAAGCGAATTTTTTTTACCAATTGCGACTTCGCTATCTCTTGGTGAAGATTCTGCTTCTCCGTCAATGTATGAACCTGTAAAAAGAGGTAAAACAAGTTTTTGCAAGATGTTGTAAAATTCTGTTTTAACCATGCTCTACCCCCTTTTATTCCATTATAATTCAAAATTTTTGTTTTTTTCAAGCAAATTCTAAATATTTTTTTATTTTTCTTATTTTTTTTAAGTTTTTTCGTCATTTGGCATTCGATTTCTAATGATTGACAAAGCTTTGGTCTCAATTCTTGAAACATATGATCGTGAAATTCCCAGCAGGTCAGCAACCTCTTTTTGAGTCAAAGGATCATTTCCGTTAAGCCCAAATCTGAGCACAATCACAGCTTTTTCTCTTTTTGAAAGATATTTATCTAAAATTTGACGAACATCTGACATAAATAAATTTTTTTCAACTGAATCAAAAACATCTTCACAGTTTGGATCAGAAATGATTTCAAAAAGTTCCAGCTCATCTCCTTTTCCATTATTTGGAATGATGGTGTTGTAAGAAATTGTGCAATTATGCTTTTTCGCTGCTCTGATTGCCATTAAAATTTCGTTTTCAATGCAGCGTGAAGCGTATGTCCCAAGTTGGACATTTTTGTCAGGTTTAAATGTGTCAATTGCTTTAATCAAACCGATTGTGCCGATCGAGATTAAATCATCCATTTCCAAACTGCCTGAAAATTTTTTCACAATATGACTGACAAGCCTGAGATTGTGTGTGATAAGCTTTTCGCGAGCTTCTTTATCTCCTTGTAAAGAAAGTTCTAGCAACTTTTGTTCATCATCTTTTGACAAAGGTTTTGGAAAACCTTGAACACTCCCAACAAAATAAGTAAAGCTGGAAATTTTTCCAACTATTGTAAGCAAACTTTCATAAAACATATTTCCCTCTCGATTTACAGTAAAAATATATGTTGAAATATGTCGAATTTTGCTTGTCTAGTCAAAAATTGATAAATAAAAAACACAACCTTAGATTCGGTTGTGCTTTTTTTGAAATTTATCAGAACAAGTTGTCGATAAACTCGTTGCTGTCAAAAGGTTCAATGTCGTCAGCACCTTCGCCAACGCCAATAAACACAACTGGCAAAGCGAATTCTTTTTCAATGGCAATCACAACTCCGCCTTTGGCTGTGCCATCAAGCTTTGTCAAAATTATTCCATCAATTTTGACAAAATCGTTGAATGCTGAAATTTGTGATAGTGCATTCTGCCCTGTTGTTGCATCAAGAATAATAAATGTATATCGATTTGCTTCTGGATATTCTCTTGTGATAACTCTGTCTATTTTTTTGAGCTCTTCCATCAAATTTGTTTTTGTATGAAGCCTTCCTGCCGTGTCAACCAGCACCACATCGGTTTTTCTTGCTTTTGCGCTTGCAATGCCGTCAAAAACCACGGATGCTGCATCAGCACCTTCATTTTGTTTCACAATTCTTGTTTTTGTGCGGTTTGCCCATTCATTAAGTTGATTTGCAGCAGCTGCCCGAAATGTATCGCCAGCAACAAGAAGAACATCTTTTTTATTGTCTTTGAAATATTTTGACAATTTGCCAATTGTTGTTGTTTTCCCAACGCCATTGACACCAATGATTGTGATGATCGCTGGATAGTTAATTGAAATCTGTTTAAGCGAAGCAAAATCTTCTTTGAGAATTTCCTTAAGCTTTTTTCTGACTTCTTCAGCAGTTCTGATCTTTTGCTTTCTTGCACTGAGCCTGAGTTCTTCAACAATTTCCAAGCTAGTTTTGACACCAACATCGCAAGAAATCAAGATGTCAGTAAGTTCATCATAAAAATCATCATCAATCTCGCCATGGCTTAAAAGAGCATCGATTTTGCGAGCGATTGCTTCTCTTGTCTTCTTAAGAGCATTGCCAATTTTTTTTAAAAGCCCCATAATTTAATTCTCCTGAGCATGTCTGATAGCATCTGAAAGCTGAACAGACACAATTTTTGATACACCTTTTTCTTCCATTGTAACGCCAAAAAGAGCTTGTGCATATTCCATTGTTGGCTTTTTGTGAGTGATAAGAATAAATTGCGTTTCATTTGAAAGTTTTTTCAAATATTTGTCAACTATTTCAACATTTGAATCATCAAGTGCTGCTTCAACTTCGTCAAACAAACAGAAAGGCAAAGGTTTTATTCTTAAAATTGCAAAAATCACAGCCATTGCTGTAAGCGACTTTTCGCCACCTGACAGCAGTGTCATGTTTTGAATTTTTTTGCCTGGTGGTTGGGCAAAGATTTCAACTCCACTTTCAAGCGGATCATTTTCGTCGCATAAGGCAAGTTTTGCCGTTCCACCTCCAAACAATTCTCTGAAAGTAAGTTTAAAGCTTTCGTTTATTCTGTTAAGCTCGTTGTTAAACTTTTCAATCATAATGCCAGAAAGATCTTTGATGATCTTGTTCAAGTCGTCTTGAGCTTTTTCAAGGTCTTGAGCCTGAGTGTTTAAGTCATCATATCTTTCATAAAGGACTTTGCAGTCTTCAATAGCATTGACATTGACATAGCCAAGAGCGTTGATTGATTTTTTGAGTTTTGAAATTTCTGGCAACGCTTCATTGATGTCAAAGTCTGCTCTTCTAAGGTCCTGACAAGTGGTGTATGTAAGAGAATATTCTTCATAAATACGCTCTTGCATATTTTCAAGCTCGCTATCAACCTTTGACAAGTTCATTTCTTCTCTAAATTTTTTGTCATGAAGCCGTGTAAGTTCATCCATCAAAGAGGCTTTTTGATTGTCAAGTTCTTTGATCTTGTCATTTATCGCCTGCTTTTCGTTTTCAATATCAGTCCTTTTTTGTGTGCATTTTTCAAGCTGCTCTTTTTTGTCTGAAGTTGGTGCAGAAGCAAGTTTTTCTTTGATGAGCTGTTCTGATTGGCTGATAAACAAGTCATTCTTTTTTATTTGTTCTTCAATTTGAACAATAGACTGGTTGAGTCTGCCTTCTTCATTTTCAAGTCTTAATTTTTCGTTCTCTGCATTTGCAAGTTTGGTTCTTGTTTGAGCCATTTCAACTTTAACAGTCAAAATATTGTCATTGATTGAATCTCTTTCTTTTCTAAGAAGCTCAAATTTCTCTCGTTTTTCCTTGACAATTTCATCGGCGTCTTCCTTATTGCCTGAAAGAGCACTTTCAATTTTTTGTGACCTATCAAGTTCATCAGAAATGAGTTTTAGTTTGTTTTG
>CALVNA010000034.1 GCA_944349535.1 uncultured Clostridia bacterium | reverse complement strand
TGGAAGGCTACAAGGTTCTGCCGACAGGCACGGTTCTTTTAATTCCACCAAAAAAGACCTTTTAAGGTCCTTTTTTTATTGCCGATAGGCAGGCGAGCAAAGCGAGCGGTGGAAGTTACAAGGTTCTGCCGCAAAGAACTTTGCTCCAAAGGTTTTGCTGCAAAGCAGGTTCTTTTAAAGAAACAAAACAGCAAACTCAAGTTATTTTTATTGCCAATGATTAAAATTATTGAGTTTCAACTTAAAAAAACAGGTTTTAAACCTGTTTTTTTATTTTAGCTGAAATTGAAATAGATATAAACTACTGCTCTGCTTGTGTAATCTATCACATCATCTTTATCAGCATCAAAATTAACTAACTCCTTAATAAACTCAGCAAATGTGGTTGTCTTTGTAAATGCTCCTGGGATTGGATCTCCTCCTACTGTGTCAATCAAATATGTGATAGCACAATTTGTCGTTTCTCCATTTGGTCCGTAAACGATTGCATCGTCAGAACCTGTCAAGAAAGAATAAAGTGTTTGATTTAAATCATATTCTTCGTCTCTACCGAAAGTAATTCCATATTTTTCTTTTTGTTCAAGAGCTTGAAGTTCTCCGCTAGGGAGCATTACATTGATATCTGCATCTTCATTATCAACAGCCCCAGGAACAAAGGTAAAACTAAAATTATTTTCAAAACCATTGAAAATGGTAGTATCTGCATCCCAAACAGCAGTCAATTGTGCATGAGTTGAAGCATCTGCAAGAGTCTGTGCAATTTTTACAGAAAGTTTTTCATTCAAATCATTGACATAATCGATCACGCCGCTAGAAACAACTGTATAGTTATAAAGTGTTCCGTCATACTCAAAGCCTGCAAATATATAGTTTTCTCTTGTTTGATACTGTGCAAAGCCATTTTCAACATTGAAGGTAAGCTCAGTTGTTTGATCAGAATTTTTGTGGAATTTCACATCTGCAGTGTAAGAAATTGCTTCTTGTGCAAGATAAAGATTGTATTCTTCGCCAATCACATAAGCAGGAACATCTGCAACTGCGTCTCCGATATTATTTTCCCAGCCGACAAAGGCATAGCCAGCGTCAACTGCTTCGATAACCTTTTCATCATCTGCGCCACGCAACGCATAGGCTTCGTATTCAGTTTGATAAACTGTATCTTGTGCAATAAGTGTGTCTCCGTCATAATAGTTGATAGTTATAAACTCTTGATAAACAGGATTGAGTGTGTAATCACCGCTTGCACTGAAAGTTGCTTGGGTGTAAATTGTATTGTCAACTCGAACACCATCTGGAGCTGATACTACTTGCCAGCCAGCAAAGTTTGCACCCGGCATCACTTCAAGCTCAGCACCATAAATCAGTGTTTCGGCTTTGGCAACCGGAGTGCCTTCAGCATCAACATAAGAAACATCAAAAGTTTTTGCGTTTGCCCAAACTGTGATAGTTGCAGAATCTGCAACGGTAAATGAATAGGTTGCTTGGCCTCTTTCAGTGAGTGGTTGCGAGCTTTCATTCACAGAAGAAGAATTGCCTGCATAAAAACCTTCAACGTCATAAGCATTGCCACTAAACGAAATTGTAACTTCGTCCCCTGCCTTTACGCCAACAGAAGAACCATCACGTGCTTTGTCATTGACTGAAATTGAAATTTCTTTTGGATATGAACCTACTGCCTCTTGATCCACTTTAAGCTCAACCGCTACTGTATATGGTGCGGACATTGTTGCAGCCATTGCAATAGCCACAACAGCAACAGGAATCAGAGTCGCAAAAATGCAAATTGCTAAAATTTTTAATAACTTATTTGACATATTCCCTCCAATCTTGCTTTAATTATATCACAAACAAAATGATTTTTCAATAGCTATTTTTAATTTTTTTGCAATAATCCAACTTTTTTATATACATATTATATGTAAAAGCAAGAAAAAATAAATTGTGACAATAAAAATATATAATTTTTGCATGAATTTGTTGACATTTTGATTGCAATGTGCTATCATAACTAAGCAAAACAAATGGGGGATTAGCTCAGCTGGCTAGAGCGCTTGCCTTGCAAGCAAGAGGTCATCGGTTCGATTCCGATATTCTCCACCAAAACTTCAACATCACACCTTTGTTGTGGTGTTTTTTTGTTGCCATTGCAAACATAAAAAACGCATCTGCAAAAAGAAAAAGACTGTTTTAAACAGTCTTTTTACATTTCGTTTTGACCATATATCGCATCTTCAACAGCTTGCAAAATCATATCTTTTGTTGCGTTTTGAGAAACGTTGTTATATAATACCTCGCCTACATCTTTAAGCACTCCTTCTGAAGAGTAAACAAAGTATTCTACTGATGAGTCTGCTTGACCAGCCAAAACATTTTCAACTCCATAAAGGTAAATTTTGTCGCTTGTGCCAAAAGATGAAGAATAATCTTTATAAATCTGCACTTTGCCTTGTTTGTTTTCAAGTAATGCTCCAATATCATCTGCAGACAACTCTCCGTCTTGATAATATTCTGAAACTCCTGCAACTTCTCCTTCCGCGATATATTTTTCTCCGTTGTTCTTTTGGAAAATTATTCTTACAAGTGCTGAATCTTCTCCGTCTGCTTCTTGAGTGCGAATGTCTGAAATATTAATTGCAAGCACCTCGCTTTTTGTAAAAGCTTGCCGCCAACCTTTCAAACTATCTTGTGGGATAGCTTCTACGATTTCTCTCGAAATATCAACATCTTTATAGCCACCAACAGATTCTTCAATCTTAGTTAGCTCATCCATAATCGCATTGTATGCTTCTGTTGCCTCTTGGTAAGCCTGTCGTGCATCACTCAATTCTTTTGCTGCTAATGCTTCTAGATTTGCATTATTAAGAGCAGTAAAATTTGCGTTTTCTCCTGCTCCATTGATGTAAAGTTCCAGAGCTTCCTTAGCCTTGTCGCCGCCCACTTTAGCTCCCCAATCATCAGAAGCTTTTTGCTGCAATTCTCCTATTTTGTTGCTTACTGCGTCAATATAAGCAGCAATATCGCCTCTATAAGATTGAATAGACTTGTCTTCTTCTTCCTGTGCTGCTATTAATTGATCTTGAACTGGAGCCGCACCAGACTTTTTCAATGCTTTGGCCGTAAAATGACCTGCGGTAAGCGCGAATGCACCAACCATAAGCCCTATAAATACTTTTCCACCTACTTTAATTATTTTGTTTGCGGTGGTACCTGGTATGCGCCAGCTAGGCAAAGCTTCAAAAATATCTTTTGCTTCGCCCGCCAGTTTTTGAAGATTTGGCATAGTAACTTGTTGAGAACCAAGATCTTCTGTCTTTGCAGCGGCATTCTTTTTAAATGAAACATCAACTTCCGTTGTGATATTTGGCTGACGGTGTTCGCCGTCATATTCATTATTAGCACCAATCAGATAATTTATTGCGTCCACCAATCCTTCGCATTCTGAATCGCTAAGGGATTTTTTACCATCAACTATTTCAGTAAGCAGCTCATCAATAGTAGTAAAATTAGTATAAAGGGCTGAATAAAGAGCCTTCAATTTTGCAAGAACTTTTTTCGCTTCAGTAGTTTTCCAATAATTATTATAACAATTGATCCGTGCTGCAATCGTTCCTTTAGTTGTAGAGTCATCACTTTCTCCGAGTTCCTTCAAAGCCTCGGTTACGCTCTGCTTTAATGGAGCCACCTGATCTGCAATTTTTGCCTGTTTTAAATACTTTTTGCTATCTTTATTCACAATCTCATTTTGTAAAGATTGAAGAGTTGTTAAGCTTATATTATAACTTACACCATCAATGTCAGTTGCGAGTACAACACCTAATCTGCGTTGAATTTCGTCTTTGTTCATGCTTAATTTTTCGTCTTCAAAAAATGAAAGAAACTCTTCAATTAAATCCCATCTAGCTTTAACAATAGCATTATCATCTCCGGCATTTTTCACTTCGTTCTCAAGCGTCGATAAAGCTTCATTTGCAAAGTTCAAAACCTTCTTCATCTTAGCCACAGTTTCATCATTTTTTATCAATCTCTCCATTGCTGTAGTAAAAAACGAAAAAGACAGCAATTTCGTCTTAAAATCAGAAATTTTTTGTACACATTCTAAAATTTTTGTTTGTGATGTAGCTCTTTCAGCCATAGATCCCTCCTTATTTTCACATATATTATATAGCAAAACAGCCTTTTTGTCAATATGCCTTTTTTAAAAAAATGTAAATATTGCGTTCTAATACCTAATTTTATGCTAATAAGTTATTCATTTTCCACTTTTTCGTCTAAATATGTCGCCATCAGATCAGCAATGTGAAGTAAAAATGCTACGGGATATCGATAATAAACTTCAGCAACCGAATAAGATCCGCCTTTAACACGCAAATCATACTCTCCCATATGCCAATTTATGGCAAGGGCTTCTTCGCGCGACAATTTGATAAAAGCTGAAATGATATAAACGCTTTTTTCGCCATGCCCGTAAGGCAAACCTTCTTCCACTTTATAGTAAGGCTTTTGAGTCCAAACACCATCAATTTTCACATTTTTGACATCTTCTTTATATGTGTCAACCTTGCAAACATCATGGAGCAGGGCCATAATTGCAACACTTTCTGGGCTAATCTTTTCCTGCCAGTTTTCACCAAATTGCCCCTGAATGAGTTTGACAAATCGTTTGTAAACATTCACAGAATGTGCACATAAGCCGCCCTTAAAACAGTTGTGTCTTCGACTGCTCGCAGGAGCTGTGAAAAAATCGCTTTTTTCAAGCCATTCCAAAAGTTTGTCGGTTCCTTCACGATCAACATTGTCGTAAAAAATTTCCAAAAATTCATCTCTTGCGTCCATTGTGCCCCCTATTTTATTGAAGAACTCAAGTTTAGAAGTTGATTAAATTGTTTTGTCGAACTCGTTTCAAGTTTTTTTAGATTTTTCAATATTTCAAGTGCTTGTTTTTGCTGCAAATTGTTTCCGCCGTTTTTTAAAACATCTTCTTTTAAAGTTTCATATTCCCCAATCTTATCTTTTGCAAGTTGTTCACAATCAAGAATGTTGCTGCACGTGATGCGAAGCACATCCACACTTTCTTGATCATCATTTTTATCAAACATTTTCAAAATTTCAAAAGCAGTGTCTGTGTTTTCGGTTAAATTATCTTTCAAGATGTCAATTTCCTTAAAAATATCAATAAAATGCTCGTGATTTTCAATCCCTTCGATATCTTTGTCTTTATTTTTCATCTCTATTTCCTTTTTCGGTTTTAAGTAATTTCCGACTTTTAAAATACGGCTTGATATAATCCAAATTGTTAAACTTTGCTTTTATGTAGCTTTGTGAAACACCTTCGCCAAAATTTTTTCTGTAACAATCATATTTTTTGTTTAATTCTTTATCCAAACACAGTAAATAACAGGCTTTTAGCATTTTGTTGTTTGAATTTTTCAACTTTTCAACAAGTTTTTCTGCTTTTATCACTTCGCCAAATTTAAAATCTTCAAATTTACCAAGTCTATTGCCCATTTTTTTATTTATAGAATCGAAGTTCTGTTTGTTTTTCTCTGTCAAGACATAGACAAAATTTTCTCCAGAAAATAATTGATATTTGCCACCAAAATACCACAGAGTTTGCGGCAATACAAATCCGTCTAACACAACTGTTTGACTTATGTTATTTGTTGTGAATTTCATATAAATATTATATCATGTTTCATCAATTTTTTCAAGCATAAACCCACGCCAAAACGTAAAATTTGCCTTCATAGATATGATATTCGCTAGAATAAATGGTTAAAAAACTGTATAAATTGTGTCCGGGAAGATTTGCACGGCAGTGCAAGCAAGGTTGAAAAACCTTGCAGAACACTGCAATAGTGTTTATCAAATATAA
>CALVNA010000033.1 GCA_944349535.1 uncultured Clostridia bacterium | reverse complement strand
GTTCAAAAGGTGGGGGCGGTGGCTTTACCCTTAAATTATCATTTAAGGGAACCCAAATTCGAGTCCACTCATCTCTACCACTACTAAAATTATTTTTTTTGAAATTTTTTAAAAAATAATTAAAAAAAATTATTACACAACAAAAAAAAGAAGCAAGCAAAAACTTACTTCTAAATTTATGAATATTGGTCTATTTTTAATATATTTTTCATCTCGTTTACAACCATACTGTATTCATCATCTTTAAACAATATTGTGTTTATTATTTCTGATTGCTTGACTTCATAGATTCCTCTAGTTGTTAATAAATAATATAAAAAACAGTCAATCGACTGTTTTTATTTTTCTTCAGTTGTTTCTGAAACTTCTGCTTCTTTTTGCTTTTCTTCAACTCTTGGTTCACATTGAGCGGCATTTGCAAGCAATTTTTTGTTTTTCTTGATGTCAACAATCATCAATATTGCACTTGCGATCAATGCAAGAAGCACAAAGATTGACAATACGTTTACTTCTTGTATAACCCCAATAAGAAGCAACACTGCAATGATGAAATTGAATACAATAATAGTTGTTGGTATGCCTTTCTTTTCAGCAAACTTTTCTGGTGCCATCCCCACACGTGTGAAACTGATGCTTGAGAAAACAAGTCCAAGCAAACAAAAAATGAAAACAAGAAGAATAATGCCCAAATAAATATATCCTGCCATATTCAAAATTGCATCGCCAGAGCTTAGCATACCAAAGATTCCAAACATACCAATGAGTGAAACCACAGTATAAAGAGCATAACAAATTGTGCTCAAAATCAAACCAATAAGCAAACACACCCTTGCCTTTCCTTTCATAATCCCCCCTTATAAATAGATAATATAATAAATATATACATATCATCAAACAAATATTAAATTTTTGTTACGATCTTTATATGGTTATGTTTCGTTTTGATCGTGCTCGACTTGTAGATATCTTTTCTCGGTTTTACCCACAAGTTTGCACTTGCTTTTCATACATCAATTTGCTTTAAACTTTAAGTTTTCATCCGCTTTTATTGCCTAAGTTTGATATGAAGCTCTCGCAATTCTTTTTCACCAACTTCGATAGGTCCACCCATCAGCAAATCTTGTGCACGACTATTCATTGGGAATGGAACAACATCTCTGATGTTGGTGATGCCGTTCATAAGCATAAGTAATCTTTCAAACCCTGGTGCAACGCCTGCGTGTGGTGGCGCTCCATATTGGAAAGCTGTGTAAAGTGCGCCAAAACGAGATTTGATTTCATTTTCGCCGTATCCAACAATTTCAAAAACCTTCAACATAATGTCTTTGTCGGTGTTTCTTACAGCCCCAGAAGCAATTTCATAGCCATTTGCCACTAAGTCATATTGATAAGCAGTGATTTTGAGTGGATCAATGGTGCTAAGTTCTTCCAAACTTGCTTTTGGCATATTGAAAGGATTATGGCAAAATTCAACTTTGCCTTCATCGCTAAGATCAAACATAGGAAAATCTGTAATCCAACAAAATTCTATTCTTGATTTGTCAATGATCCCAAGTCTTTCTGCCGCTTCATTTCTCAACAAACCTGCAAGCTTATAACATTTTTTGCTGCTAGCATCAGCAATAACAAAAATGTCATCTCCGATTTTTGCTCCAGTTTTCTTTATCAGTTCTTGACACTCTTTTTCACTGATAAATTTGACAATAGGGCCTTTTAAAGAGCCATCTGCCTGCACTCGAACCCACGCCAAACCTTCTGCACCTTCATCAAGCATAAGATTTTGAAGCCTGTCAAAAAAGCTTCTCGGCTGAGCGCTTGCATTGATTGAAAAGCCTTCAACTGTGCGGTCTTTGAATGCTTTGAAAGTGGTGTCTTTGAAAACATCTTCAAGTCCAACCATAACAATAGGATTTCTTAAGTCTGGTTTGTCAGTGCCATATTTAACCATGGCTTCTTTATACGGAATTTTTTTGAAAACACCCTTGTTGAAAGGGAACTTGCTGAATTTTGAAAACAGGTCATTGATCAATGTTTCAACAACATGATAAACATCTTCTTGAGTTGCAAAACTCATTTCAAGGTCTATTTGATAAAAATCTCCAGCCAATCTGTCTGCTCTTGGGTCTTCATCGCGAAAGCATGGTGCAATCTGAAAATATTTATCAACCCCGCCACACATCAGCAACTGCTTAAACTGTTGAGGTGCTTGTGGCAAAGCATAAAATTTGCCTTTATGCACACGGCTTGGAACTAAATAGTCTCTTGCTCCTTCTGGGCTTGGCACAGTCAAGATTGGAGTGTTGACTTCGGTAAAGCCAAGACTGCGCAAAAGCGTTCGCGCTTCAAAAGCAACATCATCACGCAGCTTAAGCATCTGTTGCATTTTGTCATTTCTAAGATCCAAATATCTATATCTCAACCTGACTTCTTCGCTTGTTTTCATGCTGTCTTCAATGTCAAAAGGCAACATATGCTTTGAAGATGACAGAACAGTCATCTGCTCTATTTCAACTTCAACTTTGCCAGATTTTATGTTTGGATTTACAGTGTCGGCATCTCTAAGCACAACCTTGCCTTTCACAGAGATCACACTTTCTTTTGCAAGTGAAGTGAGCAAGCTGTCATCATGCGTTTTCAATTGAACAATGCCGCTTTTATCGCGAATGTCAATAAAAACAATTCCGCCATGATCGCGCACAGTTTTCACCCAACCCGCAAGTTCAATTTCTTTTCCGATAAAACTTTCATCAACTTCACCAAGCATCACAGTTCTATACATAAATTTCTCCTTTAGCTTAATCTTTCTTTTAGTTTTTCCATCACTTCTTGAGCATTTGCTTTGCCACGAGTTTCTTTCATGACTTGCCCCACAAGATAATTCAATATTTTTGGATCTTGCTCTTGTTTAAATTGATCAACAACTGAAGCCTTTTCTTGCAAAACTTTGTCAAGGATTTCAAAAACTGCATCGCTTGACATATCTGCCATAATGCCCTGTTTTTTTGCTTCAGCTTCAGCATTTAAGCCCGTGCCCCAAATGTAAGAGAGCAAATCTTTGGCTGCATTTCTGCGAATTTTCTTTTCGTCAACCGATTTTATAATCCAAACAAGGTTTTCCTTGTCGATCTGAATTTTATCTTCAGCTTTTATTCTTGCAAGAATTTCAGTTGTAAACCAATTTGCAACCGATTTTGGCTGAAAATACATTTCCAGACAGGCTCTGTATAAATCTGAAACTTCCTTATTTGCCAAAATGACGTCAGAGTCATATTCATTTAAGCCATATTCTTCCAAGAAAACTTTTTTGAGTTGATCTGGAAGCAAAGGCATGCTTTCTTTGATCTTTTGAATTTCTTCATTGCTGATATTGACAGCAAGCAGATCAGGATCTGGAAAGTAGCGATAATCTTCGGCATTTTCTTTTGTTCTCAAAGAATAGCTTTCGCCCTTGTCATTGTCCCACTTGCGAGTTTCTTGAACAATAACGCCGCCGTCATCAAGAATTTCTTTTTGCCTTTCAATTTCATAATTTATTGCTCTGTGAATGGATTTAAAGCCCATGATATTTTTCATTTCAACTTTAGTTCCAAACTCTTTGCTGCCTTTTGGTCTTAAAGAAATGTTGACATCAGCTCTCATTTGCCCTTTTTCCATTTCGCAATCTGCAACACCAGCGTAGATATATATTTGACGCAATTTTGTCAAAAATTCAATTGCTTCGTCTGCAGTTTCGATATGCGGCTCAACCAACGCATCTGTTACCAATTCGATCAAAGGCACTCCGCAGCGATTATAATCAATCATTGACAAATCATCTTGGTGAATGAGCTTGCCGGCATCTTCTTCAAGATGAATTCTGTTGATTGGAATTTCTTTGTCAAAAACTTTCAAATGGCCATTGATGCAAATTGGCTTTTCAAGTTGACTGATCTGATAGGCTTTGGACAAATCTGGATAAAAATAATTTTTTCTTTCAAATATTGCTGTTTGGTTGATTTCAAACCCCAGCGCAAGCCCTGCGCGAATGGTTTGTTCAACGGCTTTTTTGTTTAAAACAGGCAATGCGCCAGGCAAAGCCATGCAAACAGGACAGCAGTTTCTGTTTGGAGAGCTTCCATACTCATTTTTGCACGAGCAAAAGCATTTGCTTTCTGTTTTAAGCTCTGCGTGGACTTCAAGCCCGATAATCACGTCATACTGCATATCATTCCCCCAAACTCGATTCAATAAATTTTGCAAGTTTATAAATTGATTTTTCGTCAAATTTTTTAGCCATAAGTTGCACACCAAGTGGCAAATTGTTTTCACCTTTGCCAAAAGGAATAGAAAGCGAAGGCAATCCTGCAATATTGGCTGTAACAGTGAATATATCTTCTTTATATGTGTCAACTGGGTTGTTTGATTTGCTGCCAATTTTGTATGCCGTGCCAATAGTTGTTGGAAGAACAATTATATCACATTGCTTAAAAGCATCGTCAAACTGTTTTATCAGTTCATTTTGAACAGCTTTTGCTTTTTTATAGTAAGCATCATAAAAACCGGAAGACAAAACATAATTGCCAAGCATGATCCTGCGTTTGACTTCTTTGCCAAAGCCTTCACTGCGGCTCTTTTTGTAAATTTCTTGCAGATTTCTTGCATTTTTGCTTCGCGTGGTATATTTCACACCATCAAATCTTGCAAGGTTGCTGGCTGCTTCTGCTGGAGCAATGATATAGTATGTTGCAAGCCCAAGCCCTATCTCTTTGATTGACACATCAACAATTTCAATTTTTTTGGCTTTCAAAAACTCTAAAAAGTTTTTAATATTGTTTTCACAAGGCAAGCCTTTTGACATCTGAAGAATTTCTTTTGGCACTCCAACTTTAAAAGAAGCGACATTGCCACCTAGCTCTTGAGTATAATTTTCAACTTTTTCATTAGCGCTTGTGCTGTCATTTTCATCTTTGCCTGCAATAACTTCCAGCATCAACGCATTGTCTTGCACATTCTTAGAAAAAATCCCAACTTGATCAAGTGAACTTGCAAAAGCAACAATTCCGTAACGAGAAATTCTGCCATAACTTGGTTTTAAGCCGTATACGCCGCAATAGCTTGCTGGCTGACGCACACTGCCTCCAGTTTCGGTGCCAAGGGCAATTGGGCACATATCAAGCGCAACAGCGCAAGCGCTTCCGCCTGAAGAGCCGCCTGGCACCCTGTCAAAATCAATCGGATTATGCGTTACTCCAAAGGCAGAATTTTCAGTAGAACTGCCCATTGCAAATTCGTCCATATTTGCTCTGCCAAGGATGATTGCACCTTCTTGCAAAAGTTTTTTTACAACCGTTGAATCATACTGCGCAACATAATTTTCCAAAAATTTTGAGCTGCAGCTGCAAATTTTGCCTTTATACAAAATGTTGTCTTTGATTATGATTGGCACTCCTGCAAGCTTGCCAGAAAAACCTGATGAAATTTTTTTGTCAATTTCTTCAGCTTTAAAAACGGCGTCTTCAAAAACTTCAAGCACCGCATTATATTTTTCATTTTTCTTGATTTGCTCAATAAAAGCTGTGCAAACTTGCTTTGCACTAAGTTCTTTAGCTAGCACTTTGTCTCTGATCTCAACCGCTGATAATTTGATAATTTCTTTCATACTTACTCCAATATTCTAGGAACGACAATGCAATCTTTTTTCACAGCAGGCGTGTTTTGCAAAAGCAGATCAACAGGCATGCTTTCTTTTGCCTTGTCTTCTCTTAACTGTGACATATCAACACTTTCAACATAGCTGCTTCCGCTGATGTCGGCATCTTTGACAGTGTTTGCCAATTCGATCAAACTGCAAAACTCGTCATAAAAACTTGCGAGTTCTTCATCGCTAAATTCAAGTTTTGAAAGCTCTGCCAAATGTTTGATTTCCTCAATATCCATTTCAACTCCTTCAGCCTTAAATCAAAACAACAGGTCCAATCAGAACCTGTTGTTTGCCTTCGTTTTAACATCACAAAAGGTCCGCATACTAAATTTTACATGTGGATGCAATTATTATTAGCGTTATTTGAAAAAATATATTTAATCAACATAAAACACCTTTTGACAACTGTCAAATAAAAAATAGCACAATAAAATCAAAAAGTCAACTTTTTTTATAGTTTTTGAATTTGAAAAGAAAGAAATTTTGATGATGAAAAATCCTGCACATATCTTTAAGATAAATTTTGTTTTAAGTTTTTTTGCCGGCTTTTAAATAACTTTTATCGATCAAATCAAATATACATTCTGGAGATATTTTGCTGTCGAGCAGAACAGAAAACCAATTCCTTTTATTCATATGATAGGCTGGAAAGATATTTTTTTTGTCAAAAAGCTTCGCCGCGTCATCAAGTTCTGTTCGCAAAATCAGAACTTCAAATTTTTCTGCCCCATCCATGCCAAAAAAAGAAGGCGAAACTTTGGTAAACAGAGCATACCACTTTTTATTATCTTTCCTTCGACATACTGCATTGTCATCAAATTTTTCCCATAAAAATTCAAGGCCGTCTTGATATTTTTGTTTGATATAATCAATTGCAAGTTTTGCGTTTTTGTTTTTGAAAACTTCACTTTCAAAACAATTATCGCAAATATTTTGAAAAGTTTTCATGCACTTTTCTTTTAGTTTTCCGACAAACTCACCTTGTGCATCTTCAACAAAAACAAGGATGTAAGGGTCTTGAGAATCTTTTTCCACAACTTTTGTTTCAACTATATCATTTGCAACACAAACACATACTTCAAAATTATCATCAATGCTTTTTATGAGTTGAAAAATTTCTCCCTGCTGCTTAAAACCATAATTCAGGGCTTTTTGAATACTAAATTTTTTGTTTTTGAAAATTTTTTCAACAAAATTTTTCATCGCTAAAATTTATTTGGTGCGACAAGTGATAAAGTATCCGAACCGACTACAAGTCAAAGTTGGTGTTGGCTATGTGCGACTGAGAATTC
>CALVNA010000032.1 GCA_944349535.1 uncultured Clostridia bacterium | reverse complement strand
AACAGAGAGTATCAAGTTTTGAATGCAGGTGTAACAAATGGTGCAAACATTTATTCAAACACAGGAATGAGATTGACCAGTCTTAATTATCAAAACAACCCATGGGCAATCTATCGAATCACTCTTGCTGATGGAACAATTGGCTGGTATATGTCAACTCCAACTCTTCAAAGCGGCTATGTTTACAACATATCACGCCCAACTCCAAGCGAAGTTGTTTTGACAAGTTTTGCTTTAAGCCAAATCATTCCACAATCGATCACCTCTTCTCAGCAAAAACATACAATCACTTTTGCTGACAGCATAAACGGACAACAAATCAGCACATACTTGACAATCATGGATGCAAATTTGACAACAAATGTGGTAAATGAAGGTCAAAACACTGCCATTCTTGACATTGTTGTGCCAACAGCCGCTCAAATTGCATCAACAAGCACAGGACATATCTATCCAACAAATGTTGTGATTGATTTATTCCAAAACAATGCTTGGCAAGAAATACTTCAGGCAAATCAAACCGAACAAAATTATGGCACTTGGAATTTGCAGGGGCAAGGCTCAATTGATAATACAGTCAGCTTTGTTACAACCGGCACAACCTTAAGAATAACAGTCAATGTTTCATCCAACACAAAGGTGAGATATGTTATCACAGACAACTTCGGCAATCAAACCACAGTGATTCAAATTGCAAATGAAGCTCAGTTTGACGAAATCACAGGAAGCGATTATGTTTACACGATAAGCGAAAGCGGAAACCAAACCACCTATCTTGCGAACGAATCTTTAACTTACTCCTATAATACTTCCCTTTACAGCTCGACAATTGAAGAGTGGAACAGTTTTGCAAATGATTGGGAAGAGTCAAACAACTTCACTTCATCAACAACAAATGCAATTCGCTCTCTCACATTCACGGGCGTCAACACAAATTACGATCTGATTTTCAGAATCAACTTGTTTGATGTTGAAGATACTGACCAAGAAGATAGTTTAAGAACAATCTATATCAAGCTTTATGATGTTCTGCCTGAATATTCAAGCGTGTCAAATCCATCAGCTTTGGAGCACAACTATCTTCAACTGCTAGACAAAAATGCACAGCCTCTTGAAGCAGATGATGTGATAAGCAGAAATCAAACGATAAATTTCAATGGTCAAATTTTGACAGCTGATGCCACAACCTTTACCACATATTCTGAAAATGTAACGCTTCGCTTCTCAAACGGACAAATTTATCAAAATGACGATGAAGCATTCAGCTATGACAGCACTCTAAGTTATAGCGTTTACATTTCTGTTGATAAAGGCTTGACTTGGGAAAATCTCAACAGCTCGTATGCTGGCTATTTGATAAATGGTGCTGGTGAATATCAAATATTAATTAAATATGACTCTGATCGTTTCTTCACAAACATGTGCAAACTTTATTACTTGACAATTCTTGACGCATCAACAATATACTACCAAATCAGAATAACAACTGATGCAGGCATAGAAGATGTTGAAAGATCAGAAATTCTTTACACAAACCAAAATGGTAAGACTTTTGCTTCCACCTACATTGTTGCTTTGAATTACGCCGATAAAGATGCATATCTCCACATTGCATGGAATGAAGATGAAGATCTTAACATGGAATATGGAATAATAGATGATTATCCTCGAAACGGCGTTTATGTTGAAGAGTATTACTACAATTGCGCAACTTCATCTGGAGAATTTGCAATCATCTACATCCCTCCTCGCACAGATTTTGTCAACACCCTCAACTATGAAGACGCAACCGGCTCATCGACACAAATCACAGGCAATTCAGCAACGATTTACGCATCAACTTCTGAAACAAGTTTTGAGCAATTGAAGATAAACTTCCAAGCATACTATGGCATCGAAGAAAACAGAATTCAAGTTCATGTTTACAAATACTTGAATGGCTCATACATAGAAATCGGCACAACAATCTACCACTCAAACAACGCCCCTAGCTATTTCTATCTTGACAGAGCTGGCAGCTATAGAATCATGTTTACCGATTCTTGCACTCCGGCAAATGTGCACAGTTTTGGAAACAATGATTACTTGACAATAACGTTTATCAATGAAGTGCCTTTTGTGATTTCGTATGAAAGAGAAACTGGAGAAGTTGACGAAAACGGCAACCCTATCACAGAAAGATATACTGGCGAAAAAGTGCAAAAAGCCGTTTACAATCACCCTATCACAATCAGTCTGTATAATGTTTCAAATTACTTCCAATCAGTTGGCTTCCCAAGGATCACGGTGCTCAGAAACGGCCGCGAAATCACGATGACAAACCCAACCGCAACAAGTTATACCTTCTCTGATCCAGGCTACTACACAATCACCTTCAGTGCCCTTTCACTTCAAGGCTCAGTTGAAATCAGGCAAAGTCAGTATAGCTTTACAATCTTGAATGCCAACGAATCACGCTACTCTTACTCGTTTGCAAACTACAAAAATTATTACGTTAAGAGCGTGGCTAAAAATGGAATCGACATCACTCAAAGTTTGATTGAAATTTCCAACTTTGACACTGTGATGATTGGAAACCAAACATACCTGTCTGAGCTTGCACTCAGTTATGGCGATGAAAAAACAGGCGGCGGAAGATACACCATCACCATCTGTTCAAATCAAAGCCAGCTTGCATCAATTTTGGAAGAAGACTTCACTTTTGATGTTTGGATCAACAGCGCAACTCCACCACTCAGCATTTCAATCGCCGAAGGAGCAAGCACCTCTGACAACATAACTGTTTCGCTCAATGTGCAAAATTTCTATAATGCAATTGGCGACAGCTATATCCTAGTTGGACCAAACAGATATGAAATAAACTCAAGCACTATTGCTGGTTATGGCGAAACAGCTTCCTTCCAAATCACAACCTCAGGCACTTGGTATATTCAAGTTTACTCTGCAAGCGGCAACCTTCTGTATTCATACAAAGTTTACAAAACCGAGCCACTCAACGCCTTCTCGATCATTGCTATTGTTATTGGAGTGATTGTTTTGGTTGTAATAATCATCATAACGATAAAGCTTCGAAAGCGTCAAAGAGTAAAATAAAAAAGTCCAACATCGTTTGGACTTTTTTATTGACTTTTACCTTTGTCTACAAAACTAAAATTTTCATCTTTGACTTTTACAAAATAATTTTGCCCTACCGTTATTGCTCCACGATAAAATATTTTGGTATTTTTCTTTTCACTTCCACTCTTTTCGTGGTAATCTATTTTGTAAAAATTATAACCTAAAATATTTAAAAACGGATTGATGTAAAACAATTTATTTTTCACATAAACAACACCGATCATTGCAAGAATGGCAATAAAAACCACAAACATACAGGTGCGTGAAAGATCAAAAGTGATGGCAAACAACACAAATAAAGAAAAATATCCCAAAAAATGACGATCCGTTATATTTTGCGCGCTATCCACCACAATTTCAATTGTCTGTTTATTACTGCGCCGAATTTCCAAAAAAAGTCCTAAAAAACCTAGAATTATAAGACCTAATAAAAAAATAATCACCAAAACAGCCAAAAGATTAAATTCTATGTTGTGATTGATAAGTTCAATAGCTTCTTTCAGCAAAATTAAAAAATACATAGGAATAAATGCACTTAAAAACAACAAAACATTTTTCATAATATTTATTATCTTCAAAATTTAGTTAGTTATTTACAGATTATAAATATCAATCAAGCGCACAAAAAACAGACTTTATAAAAAGCTCTTAAAATCGTGTGTTTAATGCACAAAAAAAGCAAGGTCAAAACCTTGCTTTAGATTTTTTAAGCTGTAATGACAACTTTAACGCCAGGCCCCATTGTTGTTGCAATTGAAACATTTTTGAAATAAACGCCTTTTGCAGCAGCTGGTTTTGCTTTTGTCAAAGCTTCAATAACAGTGTTGAAGTTTTCCACAAGTTTTTCTTTGCCAAAGCTTACTTTGCCAATGATGACGTGCACATTGTTGGTTTTGTCAAGTCTGTATTCAACCTTACCAGCTTTTGCATCGTTGATTGCCTTAACAACATCCATTGTAACAGTTCCGCTCTTTGGGTTTGGCATCAAACCTTTTGGTCCCAAAACTCTTGCAACTCTTCCCACAACGCCCATCATATCTGGAGTTGTAATGCAGACATCAAAATCAAGCCATCCGCCTTGAATTTTTGCAACAATTTCTTCTGCACCAACATAATCTGCACCAGCTTTTGCAGCTGCATCAGCCTTGTCGCCTTTTGCAATAACCAAAACTTTCAAGCTTTTGCCTGTTCCGTTTGGCAAAATGCACACACCACGCACTTGTTGGTCAGCATTTCTTCCATCAACGCCAAGTCTAACATGAAGTTCAACTGTTTCATCAAATTTTGCTTTTGGCAAACTCAAGAGAGTTTCAAACGCACTGTCAACATTGAAAGCTTTTTGTCTTACAACTTCAAGCGCTTGAGTATATCTTTTTCCTGCTTTCATAACGCCTCCTTAGTCAACAACGCTAACGCCCATGCTTTTTGCGGCGCCTTCAATCATGCTCATAGCTGACTCGATTGTTGTGCAATTAAGGTCAGGCATCTTTGTCTCTGCGATTTGCTTGATTTGAGCTCTTGTGATTGTTCCGACTTTTGTTTTGTTTGGTGCTGCAGAACCTTTGTCAAGACCAATAGCTTTTTTGATTAAAACAGCTGCTGGTGGAGTTTTCAGCACAAAACTGAATGATCTATCTGCATAGATAGTGATCACTACTGGAATAACAAGTCCAGCTTGAGAAGCAGTCTTCTCATTAAATTCTTTTGTAAAGCCAGCAATATTGATTCCGTGTGGACCAAGTGTTGATCCAACTGGTGGTCCTGGAGTGGCTTTACCTGCAGGCAACTGGAGTTTTACCATTGCTGCAACTTTCTTTTCTGCCATTTTTTCCTCCTTTATATGTGGTATATTTGACGGGTTGCAGTTCCCATCTCCCACAAAAAACGTTAAAACCTGAGTTTTAACATTTTCATTATAATTATCCCTTCATGTTTTGTCAAGTGATTTTAAAATTTTTATTCAATTGAAACATAAAGTAATCTTGTTTTTTATTTTTACTTTCGCAAAAAGGTTGACCGTTTTTTGCAACCGACAAAAAAGTTGCTGCTTTTGCAACAACCTTGTTTATTTATTAGCTTTACGCACTTGAGAAAATTCAAGTTCAACAGAAGTTTCTCGTCCAAACATTTCAAGCAAAGCTGTAAGTGTGCCTTCTTGTGTGTTGACTGCTGAAACTTTGCCGACCATGCCACTGAGTGGTCCATCAATCACTTCAATTGTGTCACCAACTTCAACATCAACATCAACCTTGATTTTTTCAAGCTTCATTTTCATAACTTCTTCGTCAGTAAGTTCAAGTGGTCTTCCTTTTGGACCTGCAAAGCCAGTGATTCCACGAGCAATGGTGACATTATGCCAAAGATCGTCGCCATATTTCATTTTTACAAAGATATAGCAAGGCATTGATTTTCTTTGCACAAGTTTTTTCTTGCCATTTTTTTCTTCAACAACATCTTCCATAGGAATAACTATATCAAAAATGCGGTCTTGCAAATTGAATTTTTCTATCACTGTTTCAAGATTCTTTTTTGCAACATTTTCATAACCTGAAAAAGTGTGCAAAACATACCATTTTGCAGGAATAGTGTCTGCCAAACTTTTTTCTTGCTTTTCTGCCACTTGTTCGTTACTTTCCGCAGCTGAAGCTTTTTCCGCATCTTGTTCAACCTGAGTTTGCTCTAAATCTTTTTCTTCCATAATTGCTCCTTAAATAAGTCCTGTTGGGCCAACCAAAAAACCTAGCAAAAGATCAATGCCAAAAATTACAACAGCAAAAATGATAACAACAGCCAAAACCACACCAGTTTTTTTGACTACTTCTGGGAAAGTTGGCCATGTAACCTTTTTAAGTTCAGAAACTGTCTCTTTTGCCTTTCTTTTCAGTTTTCCTTTCTCTTTTGGTGCTTTCTTAGCCTTTGCATTTTTCGCATTTTTATCTTTGGATTCTTTTTTTGTTTCTGCTTTCTGCTCAAGTTTAGCATCAGCATTTTCAGCTGTTTTTTCAGCAGTCAAGTCTTTGTTTTCGGCTTGACTTTCTGCCTCAGTCACTTCAGTTTGCTCTTGAGTTGAAAGCTGTTCATTCAAGTTTTGAGCAACCTTTTTTGAATTGCTAGACTTGTTTTTTGATGACTTTTTCTTTTTAGACATAGAATCCCCCAATTATTTTGTTTCTTTATGCACAGTTCTTTTACCACATTTTGGGCAGAATTTTTTGATTTCAATTCTCTCAGAGTTTGCAGTAGTGTTTTTGCTTGTTGCATAGTTTCTTTCTTGACATTCTGTGCAAGCAAGTGTGATATTTTTGCGTTTTGGTGCTGCCATATTCATCTCCTAACAAAAAACTAACACCCCGTTCAAGGAAGTGCTAGTATGATATTAACACAACGAAATTGTTTTGTCAACAAAAAGTTGTCAATTTTCAAAATATTTTGATGGATTTTTAATGTCGTTTTTGTCGACTTCTGCATCAATAAGCATGATTTCGTCAGCAAAGCCGTTTTGCTTTTTGCAAGTCTCATAGTCGGTTGGCAAGTTGTAATCCATATCATAATGCTCAACATAAACAAAGTAAGATTTCAAAAATCCTTTTGCAAACACGAAAGCCTCTTCCATGATTTTTCCATCAGTTTGCAAGTCAAGATCTGGGAACAAAACTTTATAGCTTGAATCTTCATCTTTCACAAAGATTGCTGGGTAAACATATCTCATGTTAAACAACTCCTATTGTGATTTTATCATATTTTATCAGTTAAACAAAACAATTTTACAATTTTTTCAAATTATTTCAACTACTGTTTCACTGCCATTGTATGAATTATACTCATCTATTGACGAAGGCTTTACATTTATTTCAGTGCTTTGAGTGATAAATGATGCATAATCACTTAAAGGAATTTGATAAACATATTGATCGTCTGTGA
>CALVNA010000031.1 GCA_944349535.1 uncultured Clostridia bacterium | reverse complement strand
ATGGTTATCAAAAAATTTAGAGGCAAAATATTGTAATGGAAAAGCTGAAGTGCAAGATAAAAACCTGGTGCAACAATGGCGATCAAAAGCCCACACATTCTGATAAATCGCACGACTGAAGCATAATGATGATTTGTGTAATAATCGTTGCTTGACTGCATATCTTCCATCAAAATAAAAGGCACAGTCAAAACTATTGGCGAATTATCCACAATGATTGCCACTTTGCCTTCCAGCATTTTTGAAACCACAACATCGGGTTTTTCAGAATTGCCAATCTGCTTAAAAAGCGAATTCGGTCGTTTTTCAAGATATGATAAAATGTAATAAGAATCAATCACTCCATCAATCTTGATATTTTTGATTTTTTCTTCAACCTCTTTTATCACTCTTTTGTCTGCAACGCCATGAATATAAGAAAGGATAACTTTTGTTTGAGTGTGCTGACCAACAATAAGAGTTTTGAAAACCAAATCTTTTGAGTGAATTCGCCGTCTTAGTAAAGTTATGTTGGTTTTAAAGTCTTCAACAAACCCCTCTCTTGGACCTTGAATGACCGGCGAAGTTGGCGGCTCGCTAGGCGTTCTGGTCGGATATTTAGTTATATCAACAGAAATAAAGCCGTCAAAAAAGTCTGAAAAGACAATAACCTTCCCATCAAGAATGTCAGCAAAAATTTTTTCTTCTTCAATGCTTTCAACACTACTGTTTTTCAAGATTTTATCAATAAGCAGTTGTTTGTTTATTTCCCCTTCAAAGTTTTGAATAGGAAGATAAATGCTTTGCGAAAACAAAACAGGGTCAGACATGCTTTTTAGAAAAACAAACCCAATTTTGCCATTTGAACAAACAAACAGGCGGCTTGCAAAGTCGCTGTCATCATGAAACTGTGATTTTAGCTTTTCAATAAATTTTTCAACATTTTGTTTCATTTTTCTGCCTTTTTTGATAGTAGTATGACTCAAAGGCAAAAAAAATATGTGAAATAAAAAAAATCAAAATGGCATAAAAAAAGCTTGCACTGTTGGCAAGCTTGTTTTGTTTACCTTAGTTGAAAAGTCCTTTAAAGCTGTTTCCAAATTTAAAAGATGGAACTTTTTGTGCTGGAATTTTAACCTTTTGTTTTGTTGAAGGGTTGATACCTTCTCTTGCAGGACGTTTTTTAAGTTCGTAAGTTCCGAACCCTGCGATTTGGATTTTTTCTCCTGATTTGAGTGCATCAATAACAGTTGATGCCATAGCGTCGAAAGCAATTCCTGCATCTTTTTGAGTGAAATTTGCTTTTTCTGCGAATGCTTTGATAAATTGTTGTTTGTTCATCTATCAATCTCTCCTTTTTTATTTTTTAGGTGTTAACCTTAGTTATATATTAGCACATTTAAGCCATAAATCCAAACGATTTTAGTATGTCCAGGCAAAATAATCAAGAAGTTTTGGCATAAAGTATTCAAAAAGCGCTTTAAGTTGATAATATCCTCGAACGAAGAATAGTTGTGAGTATGAGCCGTTTTCTATAAGTTTGACCACCTTGCCAACAACCATCTCTTCAGCATCAACTGTGCCAAAGTATCTTGCGTCAGAACTGTTTGCTCGGTTGTCGCCCAAATAGAATATTTGACCTTCGCCAATTTCGTAAAACAAAACGGTTTGGTTGCCAAAAGTGATTTCTTCCACCGCTTCGGCTTGATAAAATCTGCCCAAAGGGCTTAAGTAAGCATCAAAAAATTGTTTTTCATAAAGCACATTGTTGTAAGGATAAGATGGTTCTCTTTCCCAGCCGGGAATGCCATTTGCCTGATGATAGATATAATCTTCTTGCACAACTTCAACTGTTAGGCTGCCATCTTTTATTCTTAAAAGATGATAAAAATAAAAGCCGTCTTCTCCTGTGGTTTTTATGATTGAAATTTTGTCCCCTTCAAAAGCCAGAACTCTTTTGATGATCGTTTCGCCTTTACGATGTTCTGGATGATTGATAATAATTATATCTCCATAGGTGTATGGCTCATCTTTGTCAACAATGGCACAATCTTGAGTTTGCGACTGCATGGTTATGTCTGGATTGATTGTTGACTGCATCGACATACCATAGATGGTCATGAAATAATAACCTGAAAAAAACCAAATATACAGTGCAATGGTGATGAAAGCTGCAATAGAAAAACAGATGTAAATCGTTCTTAAACTCTTTCGAGTGATTTTTTCACATCTTTCATCTTCAAAATATAAATAAGTTTTTTCTTCGTCAAAATGAAATCTCAATTTTTTGCACCTTGTGGAATATTTTACTATATTTATACAATTCTTCCAAGCATTTTAGGCAACTTTTTCATCTTCTTGAAAATTTGCATCCGCAATAATTTTGTCTGTAAAGATTATATTTTTTTGAAAATTCAATGCTTTTTTTGTAGCCGTCTTGTTTTTTATAATTTCCTTCCAAAAATTCTATATCTTCATCATAGCCCACACTTTTGCCAATCGCATTGATAATTTCGGCATTTTTGTGTGGAGAAACAGTAAGCGTCGTGCCGAAAATGTCAAAGCCAAGAGTTTTTGCTTTTTGTGCGGTTTTTTGCAGCCTTAACTTAAAACAAATTGGGCATCTTGCGCCACCTTCTTTTTCATTTTCAAAGCCTTTGACTTTTTCAAGAAAATCGCCACTGTTATAGCCATCTTCAACGACTGGAACGCCCACAATTTGACAATAGCGTTTTTGCTCGCTAAGTCTATGTTGATATTCTTCATTGGTATCTATGTTTGGGTTATAATAATATATAGTTATATCATAATCATTTTTTAAGAAATCAATAACTTGTGTGGAGCATGGCCCGCAGCATGAGTGTAGAAGAAGTTTTTTCATTGCACGCTCCTAAGAAGCTGAAGCGCATCTTGAAAAACTTTGTTGTTTGCAATCATTTCTTTGACATCGCCTGATGAATCTTTGATGTTGAACATCAAAACCCCCATGCAATCACCGCAATCAATAAAAATCTGCACAACATGAATCAGTTTTTGGTCGAATCCTTTAATGATATAAACTGGGAAAACAAAATCTCCCAGTCTGATTGAAAAATTTTTTTCCAGCTCATATTTTTGGCTTAAAGTTTTTGCATCCTTGCAAAGACTATCGTAGCTTTCAAAAAATTCATCTTTGGATCTGTGAAGCTCGAAAAAGGAAATCACCTCCCCATCGTCTGACAAATAATTTTCTTTGTTGATAAAACCTTGCCCATTTGGCAAAGTATATTTGTCATCTGTCAAGTGATAGCCTTTCGGCAAAGTAAAACTCATTTGGTTGAGAGTGTCAAAAACCCTTTTCATAAACTCATCCTTTCAGCTTTATTATGCCAAAATGGAGTGCTTTTGTCAAGAGCTTTAAAGCGCTTGCACAGCATAAAGCATGATGTCATTGACAGAAGAGCTTGTCAGAAAGTAAACCAAAATTTTGCCTTCTCTGCGATAAGAAACAAGACCTTGATCTTTAAGGGTTTTAAGTTGATGTGATATTGTGGTTTGATTGATGCCTAAGATGGTTGAAAGGTCATTGACACACATATTCATCATTGAAAGGCAAGTCAAAATTTTGATGCGAGTTGAGTCGGCAAAGTTTGAAAAATAGTCAGCAAGTGCTCTGGTGGCATTTTCATGCGGAAGAGCATTTTCAATTTCTCTGCGATTACGCTCGGTCAAAAGCAAAAATCTATTCATATTTTTCACTTCCTTTTGTTCACAATTTAAAAGCAGAAAACATAAATACTTATGTAATTGCCTGCATCTATATTTTGACAAACACAAAAGAAAAAGCAAAAAAGAAAAATATTCTTTTTTGACAGAAAAACAAGATTTTTGTAAAAAGGGGGAAATATGAATAGCACACAAAATCTTTTGTTTGTTCTTTTGCTGTCTGTCATAACATCGGCAACTGACACAAACTTAAACACCAACACAAACTTTCTGCTTCTATTGTTGCTGGCACTGAATGGTCAGAACTTCTATGGCAACAGCTGCACGCAAAACACCTGCCCTAATAATGGAAATTCTTTCTTTTTCTAAAAATTCGCCTGTTTTTGCAGGCAATTTTTTTTTGTTATTTTTACACCTTAAATGAAAAAAATATCATCTCTGTAAATATTTTTTAAAAAACTGCTAAAAATTAAATAAAAATAAATTCAAAAAAATTTAAAAAAATTTAAAAAAATTGTCAAAATCGTTTTGTAATTTATTTTTTTTATGTTATCATGTGCTTGTAAATAAAAAATATTTCTCATTGGGAGGTAGTTTATGTTTAGTTTATTGGGTGCAGGCAAGGATGGCCTTGCAACAAGTTGGTCAGACTTTTTTAAAAATTTAAATTTAAGCACGACGGGTGACAATGGTGGCATTTATACAGTTTTAAACGATGTTTTCAACATTCTTTCCATTGTGCTGTGGGTTGTGCTTGGTCTTGTTGGTGCGATTGGTGCAATTTATGCCATCTATCTTGGCGTGAAGCTTGCAAGGGCTGACGAACAAAGCAAGCGTGATGAAGCAAAAAAGCATCTTATAACAGTTGCAATCGCTGTTGGTGTTACTGTTGTTTTGATTTTGTTCTTCAACACCTTCCTGCCAATGATTTTGAGCGCAGTTGGTTTGGATGAAAAGGGAACTGACTCTGTTATTCCTGGTGGAGAAGAAACAACACCTCCTAAGGAGTGAAATCAAGGTTGAATATAAGCAGTCTTATAACAATCAAGCAAAAATCTCACAATTTTGTGAGATTTTTTTATGCTTTTTCTCTTGCAGTTTTTTGATTTTTTTTTAATATCTTTTATGTCATTTTTTCGCCCTGTTTGCAATTTTTAAAAAAATCTTATGGAAATTTTTGCTATGAATTTTAAAGGGGGAAAATTGCTTAAAATTTTTCTATAAAAATATTGCCAAAGAATGCTTGCATAATGCAAAAAAATATGCTAAAATCTTTTTTAGAAAAATTAAGGAGATTTTAAGATGAATTTTTCTCTTCTTGCCTATCAATATTTGGGCTCGCTTGCTTGGCTGAACGACCTTTACGGAACTTTGCCATACATTTTGTATGCAATTTTGGCAGCCATTGGCGGCGCAGGAACGGTGTATGCCATAATCCTAGGCATCAATCTTGCAAAAAGTGAAAGCGAAGATCAAAGAAAGAACGCACAAAACCGCATCAAAAACACTATCATTGGCGTTGTTGTGCTGCTGGTTCTTGTGCTGTTTATCACAATCGCAATTCCTGAAATTCTGCACGCAGTTTATCCTGACCTTGTTGTGCCAGAAGCAACATAAACCATTTGACAAAAACTTTCATATATACTTGTGTAAAAGGAGAACCTTATGCACAAGTTTTTTTTAAAACACAACATTTTGCTTGAAAAAGATGAAATTGGCAAAACGTCTGCCGTTTTTTGTCAAAGCCTTTCAAACAACTCAAATTCGATGCAAAACTTAAAAGAAACATTGCAATCACTTTATAATTATGTTGTGCTTGCAAAAGAAAAGGCAACCACAGACAACCAAATTGACCTTTTGTGCAAAATTGAGCTTTTGACGAGCAATCTTTATTATTCTTTTTTCGCCTCCCCGCTTGATTTGCCAGAAAAAAGCTCTTCAAGCCAAACGCTTAAAGAACTTGTTTATAAAGCTATCGAATTTTCGACCATATTAATCGAAACAATCAACATCCCAGAAGAAAACCGCATTGCAAATATAATCAATTTGAATTTGCAAAATCTTTTTAATACGATCCCCACAACAATCACGCCTAAGCCAAGTGACCAAACTTCAAACTAAGCTTTTAGCTCTTGTCATATTCTATATAGCCTATTTTGTGATGAAAATTATACATATCCTTTATCTTTTTCGTAAACGATAAAGCAGTCTGATATTTTTCAATATCAATCTTGCCTTGTTTGAAATAAAACTCTTTTTGAATGTCTGATGCAATCACCTGAAAAACAAAGTTTTTGCCACTTTTGATTTTTGTGTCGCAAATTTTGTTGAGTTGATTTTCTTTTTCAAGGTCAAGCACACCTTCACTTTCAAGCCAAGCCAAAACCGTGTCAACTTTCTCGTCTGAATATTCCTGCTCAAGCGCTTGAAGTTGCCTTTCAAATGCTTTGAAAAAAATTTCATTTCTTTTCTTTTCACTCATCATAAATGACTGTGCAAAATGTTCGCTGTCAGAATGATGTGCCACCCGGGTCTGTTGCTGATAAGCATACTCTTCAAAAAAATTTTGCAGAATTTCAATTTTTCTTTCCAAAATACCAAGAGCCATTTCGATTGAGCGTTTTGTTTTTTTCATAATATTCCCCTTTTAGATATGATAAACTATTTGCATCTTTTTTTCAAATGATTTTTAAACATATTTACACTTTTTAAACTTTTTTCATATTATGGATTGGAGTACAAATACTCCGAGTGAGGAAAACATGGCTATTAATTTTTTTGGAAATAGACCATCTTGTTGCAATCCTAGACCTTGCCGTCCACCACTGATTATTTCAGGTGCCACTGGTCCTACAGGTCCAATAGGTCCTGCTGGTCCACAAGGCGCGACTGGTCCTACAGGTCCTGCTGGAGCCACTGGCCCTACAGGTCCTACCGGGCCTACTGGTGCTACGATTACAACTGTTGAAGTTATCGCAACCAACACACTGGCCGCAGGCAGTCCTGCGTCTGTCGTTCAGTCAGGAGTTGGCTCAACCGCTGATTTGACTTTTAATATTCCTCAAGGTGCAACTGGACCTACTGGTCCTACTGGTCCTACTGGTCCTACCGGACCTACCGGACCTGCTGGAACAGCTGGAGATACAGGCCCTACCGGCGCTACTGGTCCTGCTGGAACTGGTGCTACTGGTCCTACCGGGCCTACTGGTGCTACCGGAGCTACTGGACCTACTGGCCCCGCTGGAACGGGTGCGACTGGACCTACAGGCCCTACTGGTTTGACTGGTGCTACTGGTCCTACCGGCCCTACTGGCCCTGCTGGAACGGGTGCAACTGGTCCTACAGGTCCTACTGGTTTGACTGGCGCTACTGGTCCTACTGGTCCTACTGGCCCCGCTGGAACGGGTGCGACTGGACCTACTG
>CALVNA010000030.1 GCA_944349535.1 uncultured Clostridia bacterium | reverse complement strand
GAGGCCGAATGAGACGGATTCGAAATCCGTTATACAACCTTGTTGTATCGGGGGTTCGACTCCCCCTCTCTCCGCCAAAATAACTTTTATCAAAAAGGAAAGACGATGATAGGCAAATACAAGGTGATAACACTTTGCGGAAGCATGAAATTTAAAGACAACTTTCTGCGTGAACAAAAACGCTTGACTTTGGAAGGGAATATCGTGCTTACTCCAAACATGTTTTTGATTGCAGAGGAAATCACAGAAGACATCAAAAAAATGCTTGACGACATGCATAAAAGAAGGATCGATATGGCTGACGAGATTTTTGTTATCAACAAAAATGGTTACGTTGGCTCTAGCACAAAATCAGAGATTGAATATGCCAAAAAGTTAGGCAAAAAGATAAATTTTATGGAAAATTAGGAGGAAAATTTGAAAATCATATATGTACATCATGGCAATCGAAAAAAGAGCAATCCTCCTTCTCAAAATGATGATTTAACAGAAATTGGGTATAAAGATTGCAATTTGGTTGCCGAACTTTTCAACGATACAAAAATAAAAGACAACATAAGGGCTATTTACACCGCCCCTTATTTTAGATTCAGAAAAACAGCAGAAATTATAAATAAAACACTGCAGACAGAAATAATTGAAGATGAAAGACTAAACGAATTTGATAATAGGACAGAAACTTGGACACAACTGCAAACAAGAATTATCGACTGCATCGATGACATTATTGCAAAATACCAAAAAGACGACATTGTGATATGCGTAACAAGCGGAGTAAATATCGTAGGCTTCATAATCAAATCTTTCAATCTAAAACCAAGTCCCGCTTCTCCTTTTTTAGGCATTCAAAATTGTTGCCCAATCATGTTTAATTATGAATAATAACTTAAAAAACGCACCTTGAAAAAGATGCGTTTTTTATTTATAGTAAAGGCTATTTGATTTCAATTCTGTTTGAGCCTTCAATTTTCTTTTCTTCTTTTGGAAGAACAATCTTCAAAATTCCGTTGTCAAGGCTTGCGTTGACATCTTCTTTTTTCACATTGCCAACATAAAATGAACGGCTGAATGAACCGTAGCTTCGCTCTCTGCGAATATAGTTTGCTTTTTTGTTATCATCTGTGAAATGATGCTCTCGCTTAGCTGAAATTGTAAGATAACCATCTTTAAGATCAAGATTTACATCTTTTTTGTCAATTCCAGGCAATTCAACTTCAAGCGTATAGTCTTTGTCGCCCTCTTTGACATCTGTTTTCATCATTTGATTAAACCTGTTGACTTCGCGTCTGTCAATCATTGGCATGCCAAAAAAGTCGTCAAAAAATGGTGAAAAGAAATCAAAATCTCCTCTATCTCCTCTTGTTGCAAGATCAAATTTATCATTATTTTTCATAATTTACCTCCCTTTGCATCTTTAAATGCAAGCATATTATAGCTCGGAGTGCTAGCAATGTCAAATCTTTAGTGCTAATTTTTAATATTTTTTAAAATTTTTTGATCAATTTTTGCTCCTATAAACATTCTTGCCCTGCAACACGCGCGATTATTTGGAAAAATAGAGAAATTTTGATATAATTTGTCTAAAGGTTGGTGAAGAATGAAAAAACTTGTTTTTTATAAATGTCAAATTTGCGGAAATGTTGTTGTAAAACTTGTTGACAGCAAGGTGCCAGTTTTTTGTTGCGGGCAAGCTATGACGAAAATCAAGCCGAACACCACAGATGCTGCTGTTGAAAAGCATAAACCAGTGATAACTGCTGACGGAAAAACCGTGCAGGTCAAAGTTGGACAGATTGATCACCCTATGACTGAAGAGCACTATATCAGCATGATTGTGCTTGAGACAAGCAAAGGTTTTGCGGTGAAAAATCTTATGCCTGGTCAAACCCCTGCAGCTGACTTTATTTTAGCTGATGATGAAAAGATTGTCTCTGCTTATTCTTATTGCAATCTTCATGGTATGTGGGCATGAATTTGAATTCTTGCTTTCTATGCGGAGACAACCTTCACAAACTTAGCAAAAGTTGCTATTTGCAAAAAGGCAGCACAAACTTTATCGTGATTGCCCAAAGCCCTGCCAAAAATGGATGGCTGGTTTTTGAAAATCCGCATAAACTAATTTAACTCTTTTTCACAATTTGCTTTGAAAATTATTATAATTTGTATATACTTAGGTGTAAGGAAACTATGAAAAATAAAAAACCAGTAAAAGTGATAATAACTACCGAGCCAGGTGTTGATGATGCCACCTGTCTTGCTTTGATGATGTTTGACAAAAACATTGATATAAAACTGATCACAACTTTGCGTGGCAATGTTTCGCTTGAAAAAAGCACAAGAAATATGCTGCATTTGCTTGATCTTTTTGATAAAGATCTTCCTGTTGCAAAAGGTGAAAAACACGCTTTAAACAGAATATCTCCGACAGCTGAAAAAATTCATCAACGCGAAGGTTTGGGAGGATATATTCCACCAAAAACCACACAGCATAAATGCATAAAAGAAGATGCTGTTGAAGCAATGTACAGAGTGATTAAAGAAGGTGATGGCGACATAATACCTGTCGTTTTAAGCCCGCATACAAATATCGGAAAACTGCTACAAAAGCACCCTGACATTATCCCAAAGATCCCTTGCATATATTTTGAAGGCGGTTCACCTTATGGTGCACCTGGCTTTACTGACCACATATCCTTCAATATTTCGACTGATCCTGAAGCTTTCAAAATTGTGCTTGACAGCAATATTCCACTTTACATGATCCCTTCTGATATGGGCAGAAGAATGGCCCATTTAAGCGAAGAATTTGTTTGCAAACTCAGAACCTTAAACGATACCGGCAACTTCATCTATCAAATGTCTTTGGGCTATTGGGAACCAGGCTATTCAGACCTACGCCATGCAACAAATGACACCTGTGCTTACTATCTTATAACACATCCAAAGCTTTTCAAGGTGCGCCGATGCAATGTTGTTGTTGACTGCAATTTAGAGCCAGGAAAAACTTATATGAATTTTTCAGACCAAGGCAATGTGAGACTTGCAGTTGCAATAAATCGAAAAAAATTTTTAAAAATATTTTATAAACAAGTAAAAAGCATGAAAAAAATCAAATTAAAAAATTTTACAAGAGCATAACAAAATTTTGCTCTTGTTTTTTATTTTCCTTTATTTTTCGGCTTAAAAATAAAATAATTATCAAAAAAAACAATTTTTTTATTGTTTTTTTATCATTTTTCCATAATTTTTTGATAATTATTTCAAATTTGCATTTTTATTGAAATTTTGCAAACAATTTTTTATGATATTTATTTATTAAAATAATTTTATTATATAAATAAATGTGTCGAAATTATTTTGAATTTTAACAAGCGTGTGATAAAATCAAATTGTAAAATTATGTCGAATTTGGGAGTGAAAAGTATGAAAGCGAAAAAACTTTTTAATTCAATTTTCTTAAGTTTTCTTTTGTCTGCTATGGCGATTTTTGGAATTGTCTTGTCAAATGCCAATTCTTTTTTGTCAAGCACTGATGCTGCTTTTACCGAGTACACTGAAATAACAAACAACCTGCCGCAGTATTTGGGTTTTACTGGTGGCGTTGCAAGAACTCAAGATAACAGCATAGTCCTTCTTGACGACGGAAGCCAAAATTCATTTCACCTTCAAATCGGCGATGACCCTATTGAAATGGGCGAATACACAAATTATGGCTATACCCCAAATGAAAACAATCCAGATGAATACTATCTTTTCAATTTCACCAGTGCGCTTTCACTTTATCAAAACATCACAAACCAAGAACTTGAGAATTTGGACGGAGCAACCAACCTGCTTCAAGATAGTCAAATTTCCGATTTCGCCTCATCTTACGCAAACGACTCAACAGTTGATGGCGTTGATGGCCTGGGGCAAGCACCACAACAATTCAACATACATTTTCAATTAGGCGATAGCTTCAGCTCAGCACAAAACGAAATAACTGTTGAAGAAGGCTTATACACTCTTGTCATTCCTATGACAGTTTATCACACAACTGATGGTGGCTTGACTCACAACACAATTACAGAAAATGCTCAAATAGAATACACTTTCATGATATTCAATTCCACCACTTATTTTAATACTTCAGGGCTTCAAAATGCCACCATGGAAAACACTACAGATGTTGCACTCACAAACAATAGTGGCTTTTCAATGTTCTATTACTACAACTATACTTCCACTTCACTGCCAAAATTTAGTTATGACCCTTATGTGTATCAAATAACGGTCAACTTTGTTGATTACAACGAAACAAACCACTACCTTAAAGTCGAGTATGACGGAAGCAACTTCAACATTTTGGATGAAAACGGAGATCCAGTTTCTCAGACCTATATCATGACTGGCATGCAAGATGGTCAGGCTTACATAACCTTCAACGAACTCGGCAGCTATGACATTTCTTTTGAATATCTATACCGCGTTGTTGAAAATGGTCAATCTGAAATCTTTGAACTGCCTTTTGATCAACTCATAACAGATAACTTGCAGCTTCAATACAATAAGGCTCAAAGACTTTATGTGTATGGCTATCAAGCAATGTACACAAACTTCAACGAACCTGTCAACCCAAGCACCAATCAGCCATATTCAAGAGAGCTTAAAACAATTTCTGAAGACGGCTTAACCTTCTCGCAAGCGGCTGACATAACCGCACGATTTAGCGAATTTATCAAAGACAACAATCCTTCATTGTCACAACCTAGCAGCAATGTTATCAATATTGAAGCAGATACTCAAACGACAAACACAACCTATTCTGACTTAAAAAATGCAGTGCAAGGATATTTGCGGAGTGAAAACAGCCCAACACCAGTAACAACAAATCAGGTGCCAGTAAGTTTTATTTCAAATGCCACATCTCCTGCAGCTGTAAACGCACAAAGCAAAATCTATTCAGTTTCTGGCAGCGATAACACCCTTTCATTAACTGATAAAGACGACTTTACCAATGAAAATCAAAGAACTCCTGGCACTTATGTTTATATTCTTGAGTATAATTTCGATGAATATCTTGGACAAGGCGGCGTGCAACAAAGCGGATATTTTCATTATCAGATCTTCTATTTTGAAATCACAAATGAAACTCCTGCCGTGACGGTGCTTGACGAAACTGGAAACAGTTTTTCCACCACAAGATACACAAACAAATCAGTATATCTTGTCAACGAGTCAACAGACAGCCCGTATAACGCAGATGTAACAATCAATGTTTCTATGCGAGACTACTCTTCTGGGACAACAATCACAAGAACTTTGCAAGGGCTTGCCTCTCTTGACAGCACAACTTTCACTTACTATCAATCTTGGAGTTATGCTGAGTATGGAAATAACAATTCAGCCCTTGAGAAAATGGACGGCAAAGAAGTCGTTTTGATTTCAAACAACGGCAACAGTGCAAACAGAGCGTTCACACTTAGCTACTTTTCAACGATGACAAATCCAAACACTTATTCCTTCACAATTGACACCAATGAAATTGACTTCTTGAGCCCAATAATTGCAAATGAAATATCAAACGGAAGATACAGCCTGCAAGGCGAAATAGCATCTTTGGACAATGGCATCTTTGCAACAACCAACACCCCATTCTCTTTCAGATGGAATGAAAAAGCAAGCGGTGCACAAACTTATGGCTATGTCAAATTTTTCCCATTAGAACAAATTGACTACTATGCAGCTGCGCAGACCAATCCGTCTTTAATTTACAACATTCTCGCTGAAGGGGTTTTGCCTGTTACTTATAAAATCGATTTTGCAAATGGTTCTAGTTGGAGCCCGATTTCAAACACCTTTGGTCAGAGCATTGTTGACGGAACAAGTGTGAAAACTGATGCGGGACTGTATTTGCTTGAAGTTTATGACACTGCTGGAAATGTTGGCTTTGCAATGTTTATGCTTGATAACACCAACCCAACATTTATAAAAACAACCATTACTGACACTGGAACAAGCTATCAAGTTGTCAACGGTTCAGACATAATTTCTGTGACCGAAGGCGCACAAGTAAGTTTAAGCTGGGGCGACTATAAAGCGATAATCTTGCAAAATTCGCAAAATATAACAGGCAACAGTATTGAGCCTGACAATAGACATGCTTTGATTGATTCTGATTCTGCACAGGATAAACTTGACCGGCTTTTGACAAATTTTGTCAGTGCAGAACGCAGCTTTATTCGTCAGCTTTCCCCTGCAACAGGAAACATTGAAGATGATCAATCTTTACCATATACAAACAATTATCTAGCAATTGAAATTGAGGACTCCTTTGCAATAAAAACTCCTAGCGAAGATCAGTTTACTTTACAAACAGGAAACAGCTATCAACTAGACCTTTTCACCTCTGATGGAACTGCAAATGAAAACACTTATCAGATTTTGCTTCGAGATCAGTCAAACAACAAAACTTCTGGAGGAACACTCAACACTCTTCTGACTTATCCTAGCGGAATGCTGTCAGTTACAATCACATCAGATTCATCAGCTGTCATGATTGAACGAGCTGTTTCAAATGACGACTATCAAATCATGGGGCAGGCAGGATACAGCTTGACTGGTCAATTCTATCAAAATGCATCAGGAGAAACACAGCCTTACCAAGATGAAACTTTCAACACTGCAACTGGCAAATACTACAGATTTGCTTACTACACTCCATCCACAGCAAACAATCCAATTCACATTTCTTATGTTCCACTTTCCTTACAAGGCGATCAAATTGCTCAGTTGACGCTGCAATACTATCCTTACACCATCGTTACAGGCTCAGGCTATATTGCTTATTACGATGTTGCAGACTCTCCAAGCAGAACTATAACCATCTATTCAAGCACAGATTCTGCAAGTGTTATTGCCGGAAAAACTAGGGACTTTGATTTAACCTTTGACTCAACCGGTCTTGCCCAGCCAGGAAGATATGTCATCACAAGAACTTACCAAGAAGGCACAATGTCAAGCAGATATGACTATCATCAAAGAACTATCACAATTGATATTGACCCTTACAACATGATCGAAGACGTTCAAAATGTCAGCCACGAAAACAGCTCTTGGTATGAAAGTGTGATTGGCGGAGAAATTGTGCTAAGCATGTATAGCGGTGCAAATCAAACTGGACTTCAAGTTTCCTTCCCATTTGATAAAAATGGCTTTCCTACATCCGACAGTTTCTTTAACGATCAAGAATGGACGACTGGAACAGAGAACCAAGAAGTTCAAACAATTTCCGTTTCAGGAAACAAATTGCCAATGATGCTTTATATTCCTTCATATAAATATACCACATCAGCGGTGTATAACAGCGAAGACAATTCATTCTCAACGCAGGAAAACAACAATCTTTCATATTACGGAAATGCTCACGTCGAGCCAAATAATCCTGAAAATCCAACCTCATACATCGTTTATGTCGAAAACATTCCAGTTGCAGAATTTGCAAATGAAAACGATGCTTTGCAATACATTGAAAACATGTCAATCACTCAATATCAAACACTTGCCGTGATTGAATACCGACAAACTCCAACTTCTTCGCCAGTTTACTATATGACAAACGGCACTGAGATTGGTTCAAATTCAGGATATTTGCAGTTCTATCAAGCAAATTCACCTTCTTATGCAGGAGGATTGCCAACACTTAGCGCAAATCCTCAACCAATAAACGCTCTTTACCAAGCAGGACAATACACAGTTACTCTCTATCAAGCAAGCAACGAAGTTGCTGGCTCTGATTTCAGAAAATTTTATAAATTTAAGTTTGAAATCACTTCTCAACAGCCAGAAGTTGATGTTGTAAATGCACTAAGCGGTCAAATTTTAACCGCCGTCGAGAATACCACATACTATTCGAACAGCGATTCGTTAAGATTTGAATGGGCTGTCCCTAGCAGCAAATATATCGCTCAAATTGATGAAGAAACAATATCAATTATTTATTCAAACGACAATGGAATGCTGCCAATAGAAACTGGAAAAATCACTGGCTCAACCACACGATCTTTCACAGTAAACTTGGCGAGAGATCAAATAAGGGCAAACGGAGCAAAACTTGAAGTAACAATGCAATATGAAGGTTTTGACCAGAGATATTACAATCAAATAGTCATTGGAATCTATTTTGACACAACAGCCCCTACCGCAACTTTAAACAACTTGATTCAAAACCTTGCTTATTCAACTGGAAGTCAGCTCTCTTCAAGCTTCTTATGGACTAGCACAAGAAGCAACTTTGACTATATCGAAAACAGTGAAGCAACTCTGGCAAACATCGCCTACAGCTACACTCCTGTCAGCGGAAATTTGAGAGGCTTTGCCTACACAGTAAACTCACAGTTGTTTAGCACCCTTCAAACATTAGTTGAAAATGCAGCTTTTGACAGAAATGGCACACAAAGGGCTTATCTAAGACATATCGGCGACAGCGACAACTACTTGACAAACTTCATCTCAACTTCAGCCACTACGAAAGACACTTTCAATGCAAACAATTTCACGGCAATAGATGCCTATACAAACCCAAGCGAGATAGCTT
>CALVNA010000029.1 GCA_944349535.1 uncultured Clostridia bacterium | reverse complement strand
CATAGAGCCGACTTCTCTATGAACAGGTCCAGTTCCGTGTGTCATTTTAAGTCTGTGTTGATTCCATCTTTGAATAACACCAGTAAAACCACGACCTCTTGTTGTGCCACTGACATCAACTTTGTCGCCTTCTGCGAAAATGTCAGCTTTAATTTCTTGTCCAAGACTAAACTGGTCACTGTTGTCAAGCTTAAGTTCTTTCACCATCTTATAGGTTTCAACGCCCGCTTTTTTGAAAGCGCCAGTTCTTGGTTTGTTAACTCTTTGGGCTTTTTGTTTTTCAAATGCCACAACAACTGCATTGTAGCCGTCTTTTTCGTCGTTTTTGATTTGAACAACAGGGCAAGGACCAGCCTCAACAACTGTAACAGGGATAACAAGCCCTTCTGGAGTGAAGACTTGTGTCATACCCAATTTTTTGCCGATAATCGCTTTTTTCATAAAATTGTCTTCCTCCTATTATAATTTGATTTTGATATCAACGCCAGCAGGCAAATCAATCTTCATAAGAGCGTCAACAGCTTTTGAAGATGGTGAATAGATATCAATAAGTCTTTTGTGAGTTCTCGACTCAAATTGTTCACGACTGTCTTTGTCTTTGTGTGGTGAACGGATCACTGTAACCACTTCTCTGTCAGTTGGAAGTGGAATTGGCCCTGCAACTTTTGCACCGAACTTTTCTGCAGTGTCAATGATTCTTTTGCAAGCTTCATCGATAAGAGCATGTTCGAAGGCCTTCAATTTGATTCTGATAACTTGTGTTGCCATTATTTTTTATACCTCCTGTAATAGCACTGCCAACTTCTTAACAAATCACTTCTTCTATGATACACTTGCCCGCGTGTATCTTGCTGCGGAAGATTAAAAAATGTGATTTTAAAGTTGGTCGCCTGCTGATCTATGCCGCAGACTTGTCCACATGAATTCTCTTTGATTGCTGCTAACCAAAGTAACCTCATGTTTCAACCCATAATTTCACAGCATATGCATTGTAACAAATAAGGCTTTGTTTGTCAAGCGTTTTTCAAAACTTTTTTAATCATTTTTTTCATAAACCCACAGCCTTGATTGCCCGCCTTTTATAATTAAGTTAAAAATTATAAAGCAATATAATAATATATAATAAAAAACCGAAACCGTTTGGTTTCAGTTTTTTGTGTGATTTGTCAAATTTTACTTTTCGTCATCATCTATTTCTTCGCCAGTAAAGCCGTTGCGGCACTTTACCGGTCGCAAGCAAATCTCTTTTGCAAGCAAAGGTTTTAAATCAACACCTTTTGACAAAAAATATTCTTCGACTTCACCCCAGCGATAGCCAAGATCTCTCCAAATGATATAAATCCAGTTGCCAAGCGTGTTTTCATCATGCTTATATTCAAGATATCCTTGATAGGCATTTTCAACTTCCTTTAAAAATTCTTCATCCATACCTCATCTCCCAAACTTATTTTAACATGATAAAATGAAGATGTCAATATGCAATAAATAAAAAATAAGCTTTTAATGCTTATTTTATTTTTAATATCTTGACCCCAACTCTCCATTCAAGGTTGAGAGCAAGCAGCTTTAAAGCTTCTCTTTCGCTGCCTGAAGACAATTGAAGGGTTGACAATTTTTCGTAATCGCAATTATGCAAAATTTCAACCGCCTTGAAAGCACCATTGCTGAGCTTTATTGAGCTTTCGCTTTTGCAGCTTGGGCAAACAAAGCAGCCTTTATCAAGGTCAAAATATGCTATATTCAAAGTTGCTCCGCAGCCGCCACATTTATTGTGAAAAAAAGAAAACCCCAAAAATTCGGTCAAATCAAGCAAAAATTTGTCAAAAACATAATATTTTTTCACGTTTTCGTAGCATAAAGTCTTTAACGCTTGCAAAAGTTCGATAAAAAGTTTTGGTTCGCTTGCAGCTGCAACAGACTTGACCAGATCAAGAATTGCACACCCTTCATAATATTTATCCAAATCTTTGGTCAAGTCATAAAAATTGTCGATGATCTCAACTTGCGTCACCACGCAGCCTTTGCCTTCTTCAAGAACAAACTCTCCAAAGCAAAAAGGCTCTTTTGCCATTTTGAGTTTTGCTTTTTCACCACGCACGCCACGCATTGACACAAGTTTTCTGCCTTGCTCAAGAGTAAAAAGGTCAACAAGGCGATCTTTTTCTTTTACATTTGTGCCGCCAAGGACAATAGCTTTTGTTTTGATAGGTGCCATCAAAGCCCTCGCTCAGTGTTTTGTTCATCGATTTTTGCCTGCAGCAGCTGGGCTTGTCTTGAGCTGTCTATTGAATGACGCAAAAGCTGCAAATCGCGACCACCTTCAAGCTCATAGGCAAGCATAAATATGTTTGCATCGCTTTTTAGCATGCGCACTTTTTTTTCGTCTGGCGTCATAGGCAAGCCCTCCTTATAATTCTAGTATGAGCAATTAAATCAAAAAAAGCAAACATTTCAATGCGTTTTTGAAAAAATATTTTTGTCTTTTTTTGCGAAGAAATTTTCAAATTTAACAAAAAAACAGCTGTTTTTAAGCTGTTTTTACTCTTTTTTCTCTAATTTTGTTAAATCTTGCTCTTCTGCGGCTGGAGCAGATTCCTTTTCAAATTTCTTTATTTTGAAGTATTCTGAAAGATCTTTTGCCGATTTATACCACCGTTTGTTCTTATCTTTTCGTGTAAAATACTCCCAAATCATTGTGAAAACAAATATAATCAAAAGCATCAAAAGTGCGATCATCCACCATTGCATCTCGGGCATCTCATTCGGGCCATGCACAAGATACATTGCGTTTGGACTTGGTCTGCCACCCAGGTAAAAGATAAGCTCAACAATGCCGCCAACAACTCCGCAGCTCAAAAGTCCCAACGTGTAAGGCACAAGGTTGAAGACATTGATTTTGACATATTTGCCCACAAACAACCATAAACTGCCAGTGAGCAAACATGAATGAGAAAATGCTGATTGCAAGGTCCCCCAATCGCCAAATCCTGGAGGCGTGATGAAAAGTGTGATGAGTGCGCCAAAAGTGCCACCCCATGCCACAAAAGTTGCAAATATTTTGAAAAATCTTGTGTTTTTCTTTGGCCACAGGCTTGCCAAAACCAAAAGATACATCATATAGTTGCAAAAGTAAATTGGAAACAGTTGATTGTCATATGCATTGCCAATTCCTGTGCCGTTTGTGAAAAATGTGGTGTACATTGTCGATACATGCAAGAAAAAGCAGGCAAAAGCAAAGAAAAGCAAAAACAAATCTTTGTATTTTTGCTTTTTGATGTAATGTGCACCAAACAATATCAGCCCAATCACGACAAGCGAACAAACCATATATAAAATGTGCTCTGTGCTATACATATCTATCTCCTTTTGCACATTTTATTTTATTTAGCGGTCAAAAGTCAATCATTTGGCGTCTATTTCACTTAGCAACAGTTCAAAATATTTTTTATTATTTTGAAGGCGAATTTCGTTCTGGTTTAATTCTATCGCCTTATCCACATTTTCTATCGCCTTTTGATAATCCTCAAGTTTATAATAACATATTGATAGATAATCATATGGCAGCGAGCCCCAACACTTTGGTGCTGACATATAATTTAAATATCTCGAATCAATTTTAAGCATTTGTTCAAAACACACTGCACTTTTCAAGTAATCTTCACTTTCAAAATAAAATTCTGCCAAATCGTAAAAGCCTTCTCTGACATATCCCGCTTCCAAAACAGCTTTCAAATAATTTTCTTCAGCCTCTTGTGTGTTGCCAAGCTTTTTGAGACAATAGCCAATAAAGCGATAACTTGCAGCCCTTTCATCAGACCAAGTGGCAGAAGGCAACGCCAAATGCTTTTTCAAGGTGTCAATAGCTTCTTGATAATGCCCATAAAACATATATTCTCTGCCAAGGTAATGCATATTTCGATCGTTGGTTGGGTCTTCTTTTACAGAAAGCTCAAGCAGCGGCAGATAACTTGCCCTTGATTTTGAATTGTCGGTTTTATGATAAAGCCTTACCTGCGGCAAATCAATCACGACTTCTTCTTCGCCATTGCAAACGGCCAAAACTTCATGAACAGGATTGACCCACTTATACATCTTGTTTTTATGCATTTTGTCAGCCATAAAAACCACGCCTTCACTGCCGTCTGAGTTATAATTCCAAGTATAGCGATATCTTGCGCGAGTTGTGTTATCTTTCCAGTTTTCTTTGACAAGTTTGCTCCAACCCTTTTCAAAGACTTCATCAATATCGACTGAAATGCAGATTTCTGCATCTTCAGGAATAAGTTTGATGCTGTCATTTCTGGCTTTGTCAAAACGGAAAGTTTTGTATTTTTTTTGCTTGGCAATCACGCCAAGCTCTTTAAGCTTTTCATAAGTGCCATCATCACTGCCAGTGTCAAGCACGCAAACATAGTCTGCTTCCTTGACAGAGTCAAACCAGCGCTGCACAAATTTTATTTCATTTTTTGAGATCGCATAAACGCATATTTTCTTTTCCATAATAACAGATTATGAAAGTCTATCTTGTTTAGTTCGTTGTTGACGTTGAATTTTTATAAAAGTTTTGCAACTTTCAGATAGTGACAATAAAAATTTGAAGAACTGGGCAAATTTTTTTTTATTTTTACAGCTTTTTATGGTATAATTTGATTGTCAAACATATATATTGTCATAAATTGGAGCTTTAATGTATTTAATTATCATTTTAGTTGTTATGTTTGCTGATATTGGCCTTGCCATTTGGGGTTCTATCTCAAGCGGCAGTTTGTCTTTGCTTGAAGCAATCTTATACCCTATTCTCGTGCTGCTCTATGTGCTTTTGATGATTGGTCTTTTGGATATTATTCTTAGAATTTTTCCAAAATCAATGTATGATTACAAAAAAAGATATTTTAAGACAGGGAAAAAGGAACTGCGCTTTTATGAAAAGATAGGCATCAGAAAGTGGAAAAACAAAGTCCCTGAACTTGGTGCAACTGGCGGTTTTTCAAAACGAAACTTGCAATCTTTGAGCACTGATTATATTGAAAAATTTATTTACGAGACTTGCTTTGGAGAGATTTTGCACCTGTTGGCTGGAATTTTGGGCTTCACCTGTCTGTTTTTCTACCCAGCGCACTGTATTTATTTCATACTGCCAATTCTCATAACTAATTTGATTTTAAACCTGCTGCCATGCTTTATTCAAAGATATAACAGACATAAACTTATCGTTGTGTATAACTATCTAAAGAGAAAAGAACAAAAAAGTCTGACTGACAATGTTTTAGGGAATATTTCTGAAGATGACGAAATTCAAGAGGAGAACGCATGATAATTACTCTAGTTACAGATCAATTTTATAAAAACGGCAATGGGACAAGCGTTTCTGCGCAAAATTTATGCAAAGGGCTTATTGAAAAAGGACATACTGTTAGGGTTCTGTCTGTTGACAGCGGCGAAAACACTCCTTATGCTCTTAAAGAACGCAATTTTGGCAAACTTTTTAATGCAGTCATTCATTCACAAGGTATGCAGCTTGCAAAGCCTGACCAAAAAACGCTGGAAGAGGCCATAAAAGGTGCAGACATTGTGCATGTTTTCACACCTTTTAAACTTGGGCGAAAAGCAATCAAAGAATGTGAAAAACTCAACATTCCTTGCACAGCTGCTTTTCACATTGTGCCAGAAAATATCACCTCCACTATTTATATGAAAAATCGCGGCCTTGTCAATGGTGCAATTTGGTATTGTTGGCAAAATCAAATATATAAAAATGTAAAGCACATTCATTGCCCTTCTGAAATGGTTGCAAATCAACTTAAAAAGCATAATTACCAGGCAAATCTTCATGTGATCTCAAATGGATTTAACAAAAAATACAACTTTATCCGAGAAGAAAAACCTGCAATTTTTCAAGATAAGATTGTGATTGTAGCGACTGGCAGATTGTCTGTGGAAAAACGATTTGACCTTTTGCTAAAAGCTGTAAACATAAGCAAGTATAGAGACAAAATTTTGATTATCTTTGGTGGAAAAGGTCCTCTTTTCAATAAGTTTGTGAATATGTCAAAAAAACTTCCAATTATGCCAGTATTTTTGGGAAAATATAATCAAAGTCAACAGCAATCTTTCTTAAGCTTTGCAGACCTTTACGTTCACACAGCTGACATTGAAGTTGAAGGCATGACCTGCCTTGAAGCGTGTGCTTGCGGTTGCGTGCCTATCGTCTCAGACAGTCCAAAATCAGCAACGTCGCAATTTGTTGTGCATGAACAAAGTTTGTTCAAACATGGCGATTACAAAGACCTTGCAAGCAAAATTGATTGGTGGATTGAACATCCTGAAATACTGGAAGAACAAAATCAAAAAGTTGCTATGCACGCACAAAACTTTAAACTTGAAGACAGCATGAATAGGTATATTGATATGTTTCAAAATGCAATCAAGGATTTTTCAGAACAAAATCAGCAGAAAAAAGTTAAATAAAAAAAGCATCAATAATTTGATGCTTTTTTATTTATCAAAGCATAACAACAAGGATTGCAATTATTGCGCCAAGCGCAAGAGCAAAGCAAACCCAGCTGATGATAAATGCCACCTTGCCAATAGGCTTTTTGTTGAGTTTTGTTTGCAATTGCAAAATGATATGCCGTCAAGCCCAGCTGAGCTAGCAGTGCATAAAATATAAGATTAAAGAGTTTGAAAAAGAGAACGGACTTCTTGGTTGCAAAGAGCTTAAGCTTTACAAATCAGGCAAAATCAGCGAGCAGAATTTAAAGAATCCATTTCTCTACTACGCAAAAAACTATAAAAGCAGAATAGAGTCAAGCCTAAAAATTTAGAAAGATTGAATAAAGTTTTAAGCAAAATATTAAAAAGATGCTTAAAAACTTTGTCGTATGTTGTGTTTATTGTATAATAAAAACATGAAACACGAAAAAATTACAGAAGAATTCATCTCGTTTCTTGATAATGATGAAAATTTAAAAAAACTAGTAGAAAAAAATCTGGCTCTTGCAAAAGAAAATAATCCTGACAAGACAACGAATCCTGCCCAAACACTTAACGAACTTTATGAATATTTAGATTGGTCTGTCAAATGTATGCCATGGAAAGTGCTGAAAAACAAACAATATCCGTCATTATATCTTGCAATCGACCAAGCGACAGGGTATTTTTGGTATATTTTTGATCAACCACTAGAAGAATTAAAGGGTTTAGGGTATTATTATCCATCACTTCAATATCACGAGCCTATTGCAAGCTGGATTAAGAAATATTCAAAAACATGGGGAGAATTTTTATCTAAAAAGGAAAGTTGGAATGAAGACTATTATCAACTTGCGCTGCAAGATGATTTGTTTGGTTTGACAAAAGGCTGGTATGGCAATAAAAATATATGGACAAGTTTCAACGATTTTTTCAGTAGAAAACTTATTGATAACCGTCAAAGACCATTAGCCGACTGTGATGTTATATCTCCCGCAGATTCAACTCCGCAAGGCTTTTTTAAAATTGACAAGAATAGCAATCTTATCAATCCGCAGATCTTAAAATCTTCAAAACTTTCTTCCGTGAAAGATTTGATTGGAGAAGATAGCGCCTATTGCAATTTTTTTGCAGGTGGAACTCTTACTCATACCTTTCTTAATATCTTTGATTATCATAGATACCATTTTCCAGTTAGTGGAACCATTAAAGAATTACGTAAGATTTCAGCCGCAAATGCTGGTGGTGGCATAACAGAATGGGATGAAAAGAATAACCGCTATGTATACTATAACGAAATGGGATTTCAAATGATAGAAACACGCGATTGTGTGATTGTGGAAACAGATGATTATGGGCTTGTAGCAATTTTGCCAATCGGTATGTCTCAAATTTGTTCTTGTAATTGGGAGAAAAATCTAAAAGTAGGTGCACGCGTTCAAAAAGGTGACCCAATGGGATTTTTCCAGTTTGGTGGAAGTGATGTTGTTATGATTTTTCAATCTCACATATCAGTCAAACCTTTAGTAACAAAAAATAATGAAGGTTACAATCATATATTTATGGGAGATGCATACGCTAAACTGAGTAACAACTTAGTTAAGAAAAAACCTATTTAAATAAAAAACATATTATAGCAATAATATAAGCACCAATCGCCAAAAGGTTGGTGTTTTTGTCTATTTTTGTTTGAGTTGCTTTGAAAACAAAATAGCTTACATAAGCTAAGTAGAGAAAATGGGAAGAATTATATAAAAAATATTAAATAGAAAGATGAAATATAATAATAGACCAATTAAATGATTTTGCAAATAATGAATTTGCATAATTATATTAAAATCATAAAAAAAGACTGCAAGACGCAGCCATGGTGGTGCGCCATGGGCGATTCGAACGCTCGACGGCTGCGAAAGTTGAGCCTCACACTCGTTTTTTTTGCACAAAAACTACGCACGCTCGCTCACTTTCTCCGCTCCCTAAAAATCATACGATTTTCAGGGAACCCAAAAAACAGAAGGTCGAGCGTATAAACTTTACTATTAAAAACTTACTCTCCAAGCATAAGGCTTGTGGTGCGCCATGGGCGATTCGAACGCTCGACCTTCTGTTCCGTAGACAGACGCTCTATCCAGCTGAGCTAATGGCGCGTGATTTATTTTTGAATTCTTTTTTATGGGAGAAATCGAACCCAAGACCATCTCTTCCGTAGCAAGCACTTTGAAATGCCATAATTTGCTCATTTTAAACCATTTTCTATCATATTTTATCATTTAATCAA
>CALVNA010000028.1 GCA_944349535.1 uncultured Clostridia bacterium | reverse complement strand
CTTGAGTCCGTCGGTCTGCCACTGATCACCCCAAAATCTTTGCAAGCTTTTGGGGACCCCGAGCCGCCACATCGGCATATTTACCGGCAGGGTAGTGAAAATCAAAATTCTTGATCATCTTGTTTGCTTTTTTAAGCTCGCTTTTTTATTCTAGCATATTTTTTATTTTTTAGCAAGTTTTTTGTCAAAAGTTTTATAAAAACCTTCTAATTTTATTACTGAAAGCCGAACTTGCTTGCAAGGGTGAGACTGATGGCTATACATATTATGTGAAAAGTGAGTGTTAGCACACAAAATTCCTTAGAATTTATAAAATTTTATATTTTAGCATCGCAAAGCTTCATATTATATTTTCAATATTTTTTTATAATATGTCGAATTTTGGCGATTTTTGATATTATTTGACTTAATTTAGGCGTCAAAATGACGCTTTTTTGTATAATTTTGTAAAATATTGTAAAATATATTAAAATTTTGTGGCAGCAAATATTGACTATTAGTAGTTTAAGATTTTATAATTTTTCTCGTATAAAAGGAGAAATATATGAAGGTTCATGTGTGTGCAAAAACAGTTTTAATGGTGCAGAGATATCTGGAAAGAATATGTGATGCAATTGACAGATTGGTGGAGCGAAAAGCTTTAAATTCTTTTTATGTTGGAGTGCAGGGGAATAACGAAAATAGCATCTCTTCTGTTGCCGATTATATCATCAATTTGTCGGAGCGTAAAATCAAACTGATAAATCTTAAATTATTGACAGATTTGGCTCTTGAAAATTGTCCACTGCTATCAGCTCAAATTTTGATTGAACGATATATGGATAATGAAAAGAGTGCAGACATTGCCAAGCGGCATAATTTGGCTGAGCGAACATATTTTAGAAGGCTGACAGAAGCGCTTGAAAATTTTTCATTCACTCTTGCAAAACTTGGTTTTTCTGAAAATCGCTTACTCGATTATATTTCAACTGAAAAATGGATAATGGAAGTTTACAACAGAATTTATAATGCACGCAGTGATGACACAGTTGTTATTGATGCAAACAGACTTGGCAAGCTGGTTGCAGGCTAGTTGAGGTCGTTTTCGTCAAACTCAAAATAATCGCCATGTTGTTTTTTCGGTTTCCTTTTTTTAGTAAATTTGCCTTTTTGTAAGCTTGGTTTAATCAAAAGATAGACTATCAGCAAACATGGCAATGAAACTCCAATCACGATAAAGGCCATTGCAACTTCACTTAAAGGTGGCGTTGAAGTTGTTTCTAATTCAAAAACAGGTTGGCTTATAATGTCAAATGTCTCAGTATTTGTTGGTATTTGGCTTTGTTTATAACAAAAATATGAATAAACATAGCCAAAAACATCAGTTTGGTCTTGATTGATTTTGCAGTAATACCAGTCATTGTCAAGATCTGGAATGTTTTCGCCAGACATAGTTCCATAATAGGTTGAAACGATTGAAAGATATTCAAGCCTTGCAAGTTGCATGGAATTTGTAAAGCTTGGGTTTGCATAAAGGGCAAGTCCTTCAGGATCGGCTATTGTGAAACTCGCACTTGCATAAGGTGTGTTTGGTGAGCCGTTCATCACAGTTACATCAATTTTTTTGACATAGCCATATAGGTCTTTATATTGTGCCACGTAAAATTCTTCGTTTGCATTATCGGTAAGATAGACAAAATAAGACTGAGGCAAAATAAACAATTTGCTAGAGTCTTGGTCTATGGGGTCGGAATAGAAATAGGTTTGGTCGTTTTCAATTTTTGCATAATATGCCTGTTTTTGCTGGGCCTTTGTTAAGGTCAATGGCGTTGTCATGACGAATTGCAAAAGCAATATAAAAATTGATAAAAAAATTGATTTTTTCATGATTTAATTTTAAATTAAAGATATTTTTTACTCCACTGATTTTTTGTCGAAAAAAATCGCTAAATATCTTATTTTGACGGGTGAAAAAATGGATGAAATAAAATATAAATTAAAATTGATAAAAAAAGAAATTGATTTTAGGAAAAAGGATAATTTTTTAGATAAATATAATACTGGTAAAATTGTTCATAAAAAACAACTTGAGTTTCATAAATGTCTGAAAAAAAACAGATGGGTTTTTGGCGGAAATCGTTCGGGCAAAACAGAGTGCGGGGCTGTTGAAACGGTCTATCTTGCTCGTGGCATTCATCCATATCGAAAAAACAAACCTGTTTCTTGCTGGGTGGTCAGTTTGTCAAAACAGGTTCAGAGAGATGTTGCCCAAGAAAAAATTTTGCATTATCTTAAGCGGCAGTGGATTGAAAAAATTGTTATGACAAAGGGCAGACAAGATAGTGCAGAAAGCGGCATTATTGATTTCATTTTAGTGCGCAATGTTTTTGGAAGTTTAAGCAAGATTGGCTTTCGCAGTTGCGATCAGGGCAGAGAAAAGTTTCAAGGAGCATCTCTTGATTTTGTTTGGTTTGACGAAGAGCCGCCTTTTGATATTTATATGGAATGCAAAATGAGAATTCTTGACAGACAAGGTGAGCTTTTTGGAACGATGACTCCACTGAAAGGTTTGACGTGGGTTTACAACGAAATTTATTTGAATGAACATTGTGACGAAAATGTTTGGTCAATTCAGATGGAGTGGGCAGATAATCCTTTTTTAAACCCAAAAGAAATTGAAGAAATGTCAAAATCAATGTCGCAGGAAGAACTTGAAAGCCGACGATATGGGAAATTTATGCAGTGCGGGGGACTTGTTTATAACAGTTTTGATGAAAATGTGCACGTGATTGAGCCTTTTGACCTTCCAAACGATTGGCAGGATAATATTTCAATCGACCCAGGGCTGAATAATCCGCTCGCCGCACATTTTTATGCAAGAGATTATGATGGAAATGTCTATGTTGTTGCCGAGCATTTCGAAAAGGGGAAAGAAGTTGACTGGCACGCACAAAAAATAAAAGAAATCGCAGCAAAACTGAATTGGAAAACAAATCGAAATGGCTTTTTGGAGGCTCTTATAGACAGTGCGGCCTGCCAGAGAACGCTTGCCAGCACAAAAAATGTTGTAGAACTGTTTTATGAGAATGGGATTTTGACAAATCCAAGAGTCAACAAAGATATGTTTGCAGGCATCAATATTGTCAAAAGATATTTGCGTGATGCAAGCGGCAAAACTCATCTGTTTATTTTTAAAAACTGTGTGAATTTAATCCGAGAAATCAAGTCGTATTGGTGGGGCGATGGTGATAATCCAATCAAAAAAGACGATCATTGTCTTGATGAAATGAGATATTATTTGGTCGGCTTAACACAAGATAAAGTTTTGAGTGAAAAGAAAACTGATGTGCAAAAAGATAAAGAAAAATTGATGAGAATGCTGTCAAAAAAATATTAAAAAAATAAAATTTCGACAAAATTCAAAATATTTTGATATTCATTTGGAAAAAATAGATATTGTGTGATAAATTATATATGAAATATATAAGCGAGGAAAAATTGAAAACTGTTTCAAAATCAATTTGGTCTTTTCTTTTGGCGGGAATGCTATTGCTTGTTGGCTTTGCAGTTGCAGGCGAGCATTTTTATTCTTCGCTTGCTGATATGGCTGGCAATTCAGTTCAAGTCAATCAAGCAAATGCAGAAACTGTTTTTTCTGATCCTTCACAATACTCTTCAATCACACTCACAGATGATATCGACATGAGCGGAATCACACTTGAAGGCAAGCCAAACTCTTCTAGCAATTTTACAGGCGTGTTGGAAGGCAATGGTTTTTCAATTTCAAACCTTTCTTTTGAAGGAGTGGATGGCTCAAACAATTTTGGGCTAATTCCTGCTGCAAATGGTGCAACAATTCAAAATCTTAGAATAAGCGGCTCGGTTTCATTCAATTTTTCGCAAACTGACAACAGTATTGTTAATGTTGGTCTTTTGCTGGGCAGAGCAAGAGGAACAACAATTTCAAACTGTGAAATTGATGTTGACGGCGTTCAGCTTGACTTTGCATACAATTCTGCAAATGTTGGGCTGCTTGCTGGTAATGTTGAAAGTTGCCAATTTTATGACATTGTGACAAAAAGTGACTTGACTTTGAGTTTGTCAACTGATACACAATACAATGTGGGCGGTTTGGTTGGGGCGTTTTCTTCAAGCGAAATCAGACGCGTTCTTTTCTTTGGCGAAATAACAATAAATTCTTCAGCATCAGAGCAGTCTTTTGATAGCGTGTTTGCGGGCGGTTTGCTTGGTTTTGCACAAGGCGACAGCCAAATCAGAGATAATGGCGTTTCGGCAACTTTAACATCTGAATTTGCAACACGCGGCGGACTGGTTGGTCAAATCTCTTCAAACAGCAGCGTTGCGACCAATAATTTAAACTATTGCTATTGGGTTGATGCTTCTTTGTCAGCTGTTGGCAGCAATGGTGAGCAATATTTGCAAACTCAAACACTGACTTCAACTCTAGGATTGTCATACTCTTTCTTGTCAAACAAAGAAAATTTTGATCCAACGTCTGCGGGTTTTGATTTCGATTTGGTTTTTGGAACGGCAAACACAGAAATTGTTTTGCAAAGATTTCAAAAGTTCACTTTCTCATTTGATGAGGCTTTGAATGATTATATTGAAAGGGCAGTTTTTGTGGTTGGAGCAGAAGAAGAGCAAGGTCCATTGACAGATATCGCTTACGACACCCCGGTTGGCATAAGGCTTTACTTAAATTCGCAGCTAGGCAGTGGTGTTTCGGTTGAAAACCTTGTTGATTTTCTAGATTTGAGAAAAATCACTGTAAATAACGTTGTGGTAGATCTTGACAACTATCAAATTTCGTCTGACAGCTTAAACAATTGTTTTGATATTTCCTTTGCAGCAAACGGTTTGTCAACAGGCTCTTATCATTTTGGAATTTCTGCCAAAAGCTATCAATGTGAATTTGTTGCGGCAAGAGATGGAGACATTTTGCCTGGCGGAGTGACCATCTCGGGAGCTTCTGTTGAAAGCTTGACTCAAACTTTAAGCGTTGAAAGTGAACAAACTTCAATTTCAGCAGAGCCAACAGGTTATTATGTTTTTGACCACTGGAATCTTTATTATTTTGATGAAAACGAAACTTGGGTTGAACAGTCTGGTTGGGAAAACGAAGACCTTGGGGTTGTCTCAACTCTTGCAAGACTGCCAATAAGGTTTGGTGTGGCACCTTTCGACCAAGTTTTCAGACTTGAAGCAGTGTTTTCAAGCGAAAATGGCGTCAGCGTAGATTTTGCAAACTTTGATGACGAGCGTATTGCATCTGTGTATGTTCAAGGCAACCTTTACAGCAGTCAGCCAATCACAATTTTGCGCACTTTGACAAACGCAAGCCTGGTTATCACAATGCAGGAAGGTTATGAATTTGACTCTCAAGCCTTTGTTTCTTCGCTCAGAACTCTTTACAATCAAAATGTTTCGGTTGACGAGATTGTGTCGCACTCACAAAACACCCAAGGGCAAAATGTTTACAACCTGACAATAGACATTGCACGAATATGCGAAAACGGAGCAAGCGAATCAATCAATTTTTCATTGCCAACCATTGTGCAAGACGATGGATCGGGTGATGGTCTGCTTTGGCTTTGGATCACTCTGCCTTGTGTTTTGGTTGTTGCAGGCGTTGCCACTTTCTTGATAATATACCTTCGCAAACGCAACCAAGCACGCAGCAATGTGAAGAAGAGAGAAAAGGAAATCAACTATAAAGATTTCTATATGTGATGGAACGATAAAAGCTTCATTTGACGACTTGAATTTGTTTAAAACCTACACAAGAAAAAGCACAGTTTTTAAAGATTAAGGAGACAAAATGAAAACTTTTTCAGTTAAATCAAAATTTGTTATGGTCTTGGCACTGGTGCTTGCCTTGTTTGGCGGTGCACTGCTGCTGTTTTTTGGGCAAAGTCAAAAAACGGTCATCAGAGATGCAGTTGCGGTTGACGGCCCAACCAATCAAGAAGGGTATTGGTCTGACGAAGGCAGACGTGCTTCAGGCTTCAGTGGCGGCACAGGCTATGAAGATTCTCCTTACCAAATTTCAAGCGCCGAAGAGCTTGCCTTTTTGGCTTACCAGGTCAATGAGATGGGGCAAACTTACGCAGGCAGATATTTTGTTTTGACTGACAATATTGATCTTTCTCAGTATTATTGGCAACCGATTGGAATGCAATATGACCGCTCAGGCACTCAAGTCAACAGACCATTCCTTGGCAACTTTGATGGTGCAACATATTATATAGAAGGGCTTTACACTCCAGCAGTTCCAGACAGCATGACTGATTCAACAGCTTTGCGTGGCTATAACAACCAAGGTCTGTTTGGCTATGTTTATGGCTATCCATTTACCATAAAAAACATCACAATTCAAAACTCATTTGTTCAGGGCTATGAAAATGTTGGCGCTGTTGCAGGTTACTTTGGTGGCTCCTACGCCGGCAATTATGACACTATCAACAACTATATTCAAAACTGCACAGTGGCTGCTGATGTCAATGTGATGGGTGATAGTGATGTTGGCGGAGTGATAGGTGAAGTTTATTACAGAAGTGCAGTTGAAGGCTGCGTCAACAATGGCCAAATCACTGCTAGTTCATATGTTGGAGGTATAAGTGCTAGGAGTAATGGTCCAATATCCGATTGTGTCAACAATGGGACTATCACGCAAAATGAGGGTGGTAGTATAGGTGGTATAGTTGGCAGGTTGGATGGCGCTGATATATCAAATTGCACAAACAACGGACAAATCTTCGTAAACAGCACCGCAGCAGGAAGCGCTAACGTAGGTGGAATTGCTGGTTACAGTGGCTCTTCAGTTGAAAACTGCGTCAACACAACAATGGGCACAATTTCTATCAACGCATCTTCTTTCACAGGCAATTATATTGGTGGTGTGGTTGGTTACGGCAGCAGTGAAGCTATCATAAGTTGCAACAATCAGGCTGAAATCAATGTTACTATTTCTGGCGGATATATCGGAGGAGTTGCTGGCTGGGGTGCTGTAAGTTCGTCTTACAACACAGGCAATATCATAAGCACTATGGGAATAGTTGGCGGAGTTGTAGGCAACGGAGAAAGCACAAACAGCTATAACTCTGGATCAATTACTGGCGGAACAGTGATGGGTGGAGTGATTGGCTCTAGTGGAACTACTAGTGGTTCTCTCATGGGGTCAACAAACAGCTATAACAGCGGCGAACTAAATGCAAATGAAAACACTCAATATATCGGTGGAGTGGTTGGCACTTTAGGATATTATACAGGCACTCATACATTGGCAAAAGTTGAAACCAGTTTCAACACTGGCACGATCAATGCAGAGAATGCAGTTGTTGGCGGTATAATAGGTGCTATGACAGGGACTGGGACATATGCAGACGGGCAATACATCAGCGTCAACTCTTTCAATGTTGGGCAAATCAATGGTGGCAGTGCAGTTTATGGCGTTGTTGGTGCTTATACTCCGACAAATACGGACTCAGAAATTAGAATAGCTTCTTCTTACTACAACAACACCGATGGGCAAGGCGCTCCGCTGGCAGCATTTCCTGATGCAACAGTGTTTACTGGTGAAGGTATTTATCTTTCATCACTTGCAACCCAAGCAAAAACTGAAGGCTTTTTCACAAACACTGAAAATTGGAATCTTTTAAATCAGTGGGATTTTGTTATCACCTGGGCAATCAATCCTGAGGTCAATGATGGCTATCCAAGTTTCAATCAAAGCCCTGTGGTTTACTGGACTGACGATTCAATTCGAGCAAATTCATTTGGTGGCGGCACTGGAACGCAAGAAGACCCATATCTTATCTCAAATGCCCAGCAGCTTGCCTATCTTGCCTATATGGTCAACAGCGGGCAGGGGCCTTATGTTGAAAGCGTAGAATTTTCAGATGGAATTTATCTCAAGCATTTCTATCAAGGTGTTTATTTCAAGCAAACTCAGCCAATTGATCTTTCCAAACATGTTTGGCCTGGCATAGGTGTTTTTGACGAGATGGCTGCATTACCACACTTCTTTGCCGGCAATTATGATGGCGGCGGGTTTGAAATCACAGGGATGTATGCTGTCGGAGAGATGGTGGTAGGATTGTTTGGAGCGGTTGGGAATGATCCTATGCCATTGATAGCTCCAGGCACGCCAGGTCATGAAGAGCTTTCACCTATAACGATTGAAAATATTGTGCTGGTTGAGCCAACAGTTTCTGCAATTGGAGAAGAAAGCTATTCTGGCGGCATTATTGGAATGCTTTATTACGCCATTGACGTTACAGTGCAAAATTGTTCAGTTCAAGGCGGTTTTGTCGTCAGTGCGGACGGTTCAGGCGGCATTGTTGGAATGATGGCAGCAATGCAATCAAAAATTGTCAATTGCCAAAACAGTGCAAATGTTGTGGGCGGTGGCATTGTTGGCGGGAGTGAGACTCTGGATGGCGTAAACGTAAACATTGTGCTCAATTGCGTCAACAGTGGTCAGGTGTATGGCGCAGGCATAATCCTGCAAGGAAATGGTGTCAATCTTATCAATTGCATCAACAATGGCACAGTTGAAGGGTCTAGTTCTTACGCTGCAGGCATTGCTGGAGATCTTGATTCAAATTCATCAATCATTGGCTGCGTCAACAATGGTCAAATTTCTGGCAGTGCAACTTATGCAGGCGGTTTGGTTGGTGAAATTAATGAATCTCAAATTATCAATTCATACAACACAGGTGACCTCAATGTTTCTGCGCAATATGCAGGCGGACTTGCTGGTCATGAAGGTTCTTATTCTTCAACAAGCTCAATTTCAAGATCATATAATATTGGCTCGGTAACAAACACAAAAAATGTTTCTTCAACTTCTCTTATTCCTTACACCGCAGGAATTTTGGCATATGCGGATAGATATATGAATATTTCAAATTGCTATAACAAAGGCAATATCACAAGCTTAAGTGAGAATGCATCCTCATACACAGCAGGCATTATTGCGGCCAGCGATACTGATTCTTCAACTGAGAATGGTCAGTATAAAAACATATATAATACTGGCACTGTTACAGCAAACTCAAACATTGGTGGAATAATTGGATATACAAGGTATAGCAGATACGGTTCTTGTGATTTGGACAACGCGTTCAACACTGGCAATGTGGTCTATAATGGCTCAAGCGATTCAGTTTACATCGGTGGTGTGGCAGCAAATGCGGTTAATGCAGCCGATGTTGCAAACGCTTACTATGGTGGTGCGTGCTCAAGTTCAGTCCCAGCCTTTGGCAGTGGCAGCGGCACAAATGTGAGCTATCTTGACAATCTTGACTCTTTGGCAAAAACAGAAGAGTGGTTTACAACTGAAACAAACTGGAATTCAACTTCTCAGTGGGATTTTGAAGGAACCTGGGCGATCACGGAAGGCGAAAATGATGGCTATCCTGTTTTGATCGAACTTGACTGGTGGATCAACACTGAAAATGTAGCTTCTTCTTTTGCTGGCGGCTCGGGCACGCAAGATGACCCTTATTTGATCGAAACACCAGCTCAACTTGCTTATCTTTCATTTGCTGTATATTATGGACTTGGACCAACTCAAGCCATCGACAATTATACAAACGTAACATACGCAAACACATATTTCAAGCAAACTGCAAACATTGATTTGTCTGGTCATTTATGGTTGCCAATCGGCGCACAATTTGGTGTATATGGCGAAGAGAGTGTAAATATGTTTGGAGGAAATTACGATGGTGGCGGATTCTATATCACAGGTATGACTTTCGCAACCTCGATGACTTCAAATGGTTATCCAATCGGAGGTCCTTATGGGGTGTTTGGAAATTTTTATGGCTCAAGCGAGCAGCCGACGCAGGTGATTGAAAACATGGTGATTGGCAATCCTGAAGCAGAGTTCACAATTCAAGCTCTTGGTCTTGTTGGTGGTGTGGTTGGAGTGACAGGGGGCAATGTGACAATCAGAAACTGCACAAATTATGCCAATATCACGGCTACGATGGATGCTGAGGGGTATGGTGGAATCGTGGGCTATCCTCAAGGTGGAAACATCATCGGCTGCACAAACTATGGCACAATCACAGGGCACAATGATATTGGCGGTATAGCAGGAGGGCATGCCCCTTACGACAGTAATATTATCGAAATTACAAACTCATACAATTACGGAAATATTGTTTCAAACGGAAATTATGTTGGCGGAATTGCAGGTCAAGCCATAGTTTCAGATTGCATCAATTATGCAACTGTTTCTGGCGTTGAAGATGTTGGTGGTGTTGTCGGCGATGGCACTGCAAGCACATCTGCAAATCATGGTGATGTGTCAGGGCAAACAAATGTTGGCGGCGTGCTTGGCTATGCCTTATTGGAATTGTCATATGACTGCTATAACACTGGCAGCGTTACAGGGCAAACTGGTGTTGGTGGCGTTGTTGGAAAGTTGTATGGCTCTCTTTACAGAAGTTATTCAACAGGAGCAGTCAGCGGAACAGAAAATGTTGGTGGTGTGATTGGTTCAATCAGT
>CALVNA010000027.1 GCA_944349535.1 uncultured Clostridia bacterium | reverse complement strand
CTTAAAATAAAAAAGCGCCCTTAAAAACTTAAGGACGATTTGTAAAATCAAACCGCGGTTCCACCTTAATTGCAAAAGTGCCACTTAATTTATGCTTATCATCACAACAGTGGTTTCGTTTTTCATCTAGCCAAGGTTTTTCACCAACCAACCCTTCTCTGAACGCATCAAATCAAACTACTTGTCTGTCGCTCCAAGTCTAGATTCATTATATTCTTATAAATCAAAGTTGTCAAGATTTTTGTTAAGAAAAATCAAATTTTTCCAAAATTGTTTATGTGTGAAATGTTTTTATCAGTTATTCTTTCATCAAACAGTCGATGAAGCAGCGTTATTGCCCGACTTTCATCTTGACAATACAAATTTATTTTTTGTGGCGAAAGGTCGATAATCGAAGAAACCAAGAACTCCTCTGAAAAATCTTTATTTTGATATTGTTTGTCGCTCACATAAATTTTATAACTGTGATCAGCACTTTGATAAATGCTGATTTCCTCTTCGCAAATTTCAAGGTTATCAATCAAAAATTTTAATAGGTCAATAAAACTTTCGCTGCTTGTCAAATAATCTCGATTCTCATTTGCAAGGGTCACCAGTTCTGTCCATTTTGATTTTAGTGTGGCAAGTTTGAATTGATAAAAGCTTTCAAGGAAAAAATCTTTTTCAAGCTTAAGGCTTTTTCGAACTAGATATCGATCAGTTTCTTTATCAAAGTTGAGTAGTGCTTTTTTAAAGGCGTTCATCCCAAGTTTATCTTGACTTGGAAGAAAAAGATTGGCATCCAAAAAACTTGATTTGAAAACTGTGCATATTACTTCAGTAATGCAACTTGAAAGATAGACTTGAGTTCTTTCTTTGTCTTGCTCTTTGACTGCCACAAGAATGGAAATATAGCCGCTTTCTTCAACAGAAGTCACAACGGCATGGCATTTTGAACAAAAGAGAGAAATATTGTTATATATAAATTTTGCAAGTTCAAAATTTTCTGTTTTCAAATTGAGTGAAAACTCCCACATAGAAACTCCTTACTCTCCTATTCTATGCAAGCAAATGAAAAATACTCAAAAAAAACTATGTTTTCTTATAAATAATTTGACAAAAAAAATAAAATAATCAATAATAAAGATATAAAAGGAAAAGGAAAATGAAGAATAAATTGAAACTTGTTCTATCCCTTGTGCTGCTTTTACCCATATTGCTTTTGGCTGCTTGCGATGTAACGCAGTATTACACCATAACTTGCCTTTCAAGCGATGAAACCCTTGGCAGAGCAAATGGTGGAAGTGATGTGGCAAAAGCTGAAGGCACAGCCATTTCTTTGTCAGTAACAGAACTTTCTCCACAAAGCCATCCTTTTGTTTGCTGGATCAAAGATTACAGCAAGATCGTGTCATTTGAACAAAATTATTCCACAACCTATTCTGCTCAGACTCAAGGATCTTATACTGCGTTTTTTGAAGAAGATGTGAGCAATGTTGGATACGCAATAATCACGGATATTTCAATTGAAGGGGTTGACAGCGGAACTATTCAAATTCAATATGCAAATTCAAATTCTTCAACAAACTATCGCACACTTGAAAATTTATCCTTTGACGATGGTGCTGGGCAGACTGACAGATCAAACTTGATTTATTTTGGTGGAGCAAGCGGCAGTGATGGCCGAAATGAATTTATTTTCAGAGCGATTATCACAGTTCCAACAAGCAGTGGCGGAACAACCAATTATACAATAATGTTTGACTCAACTTTGATCGGTTTTTCAACTGCTGGTCAAGGTCAGGCAAGTTTTGACAGTCAAGGGCAATGCATTTTGACAGGAACAAACAGTAATAATATTGAAATTTCAATTTCTTTTTCAAAGCTTTCAAATGCCTTGTTTGAAGAATAATTCATAAAAACTGCAAATAAAAAAAGAAGACAGAATCTGTCTTCTTTTTTTGGTTGAAAACTACCTAGAGCAGCTTTTTGTTTCAGATTTTGAAGCTCTGCTGCCACATGATTTAGCCTCTTTAGCACTTTCTACATTCTTTGCAGTTTTAGTGCCTTTTGCAGACTTGTTCATCTTGGAATTTTTACCAAACATAGTTTTCACCTCCCGTTTATTCAAGGATAAGCTCCTTGTAAAACTAGTGTGCCCATATTCCAGATAAAATATACTTGTCTTAAACCATAAAAATATTGTTGTTTTTTGCTTACAAAAAAAGGACACCAACGTGCCCTTTTGACCGCCAAGCTTATTTTTTTGTTGTCTTTTTTGCTGCGGCTGTTGCAGGTTTTGCTTCTGCTTTCTTTCCAGCAGTTTTTGCTGGCTTTTTAGCTTCTGTTTTTGCTGGAGCTTTTTTTGTAGCTTTCTTTTCTTTTTGTTTTGCAACTTCTTCTTCAAGAAGATCATAATATTCATCAAAAACATCCATAGCAACGTCTTCGTCTTCTTCAATCTTCAAAATTGTGTTGCCATCCTTGTCTTGATCAACTAAGAAAACAATCGCGTCATTTTCGCCAAGACCTTCAATTTTGTCAATTGGCTTTAAAATAGCGAAAAGTTTTTTCTCTTTTTTTACTTCATGAACAATCATTGCAATTTGTTCAAAAGAAATTTGTTTGCCCTTTTCATCCATTAAAGTGATAGGCTCTTTATTGTCTTTATCAAGAAGTATGTCAAGAAGGTCCTCTGCTTGAACTTCTTCCTTATTATCTACTTTTTTATTCATAAATTAACCCCTTTTTGTTTGATTGAGATATGTTTGCAAAATGATTTGTGCCGCAATTTTATCAATAAGTTCCTTTCGCTTTTCCCTTCGAACCTTGCTTTGAATCAAAAGTTCTTCTGCTTCAGCCGAGGTTAAGCGCTCATCAACAAAAACGACGTTAACACCTGACAAGTCAGAAAGTTTTTGCCCAAAATCTTTATGAATTTTTGCTCTTTCACCTTCACTGCCATCCATGTTTAGTGGCAATCCCATCGCAACTTCATCAACATTAAACTGTTTGATCAAATCATTTAAGTGTTGTAAAGATTGCTCTGGAGAAAGGTTTTGAAAAACTTCATAAGGGCTTGAGATAATGCACAGGGCATCAGTCAGTGCAACTCCGATGCGTTTATCTCCATAATCAACTCCCATTTTTCTTGTCCGTTGCATCATAACTCCAACTATAATATACAATTTTTATTTTTTTTAGTCAAACAAAAACGCTATATTTATAAAAATAATTAAAAATTTATAAAAGGCAGAATGAATGATAAATCATTTGTTTGTTTTATATAGTGCGTCCAAATTGTTTTGTCTTGATAATTTGTCTCAAAAGGATTTATGCAAATGGTGGTCACGCCACTCTTGCAAGCATCCTCGTCATTAAAAGAATTTCCTACGAAGATTATTTCTTCTTTTTTCAAATTATATTTTCTCATTTGCTGTAAAATAAAATCACTTTTGTTTTCAATGTTTGTGCCTGTTATCACAAATCCGTTTACTATCCCACTATCATCCACAGTTAAGCTTCCTGCTTCAATATCAGTGATGTATTTGTTAAATTTTTTTACTTTTTCGTCAATAATATTTTTTACTCCACCAGATAAAATGCAAATTTTTATTCCTTTTTCATAAAAAATTTTAAAAACTTTTTTGCAGTTGTTCAAAAGTTTAATCTCTTTTGCAAGAGAAGCAAACATTGATTTGTCAACCTTGTTTTGCCGAAAAACTTTAATGACCTGGTCCACCCATTGACGATATGTGAGTTTTTTGCTTTTATACAACTTATAAAGTCTTTCGTCTTCACCCAGCAGCCCTATTCTATTCCATATTCTAGCCCACGAGTTGTCTATTTTATCTGGCTTTGTGAGCGTTCCATCAAAATCGAAAATGACCAGTTTCGTTTTAAATTTGTTTTCATTTGCATTCATATAAATTATCCCCTATTCCAATAGAAACCTTCAATGGCACTTTGAGATCAGCTATATTTTCCATTTCAGTTTTTAGAATTTCTTCAACAGCATTTTCTTCACCAGGATAGCAATCAATAATGAGTTCGTCATGAATTTGAAGAATAAGTTTGCTCTTAAGATTGTTTTTGTGAAGACTTTTTGAAACTTTTATCATTGCAATTTTGATTATGTCCGAAGCAGTGCCCTGAAGAGGCATATTCATTGCCACCCTTTCTGCAAAGTTGCGGACAAGATATTTTGACGAGTTTATATCACCTATTATTCTTCGTCTGCCAAATTTTGTAAGTGCATAGCCGTGTTGTCTTGCAAACTCAACGCTAGAGTCCATAAATTGTTTCACCTTCGGATATTTTTCAAAATAGTTGTCAATATATTGTTTTGCGCTGGCTCTTGTTGATTTAATGTTTTGCGAAAGTCCATAGTCGCTTATTCCATAAATGATACCAAAATTCACAGCCTTTGCATCTCGTCTTTGCGTTGCCGTAACCTGCTCAAGTGGCACGTGAAAAATCTCTGAAGCAGTGATAGTATGAATGTCAAGTCCTTGATTGTAAGCTGCAATCAGCTTTTCTTCGCCTGACATATCAGCAAGAAGTCGCAATTCAATTTGATTATAATCTGCAGAGATAATTTTGCCATTAGGATATTTTGAAACAAAAAGCTTTCTCAGTTCTTTGCCTTCATTATCTCTTGTTGGAATGTTTTGCAAATTTGGTTCGCTGCTTGACAGTCTTCCGGTGTTTGTCAAAGTTTGATTGAAAGTTGTGTGAATAATATCGCCATTGTTGTGGCTTATCTGCTTATATACATCAATGTATGTGTTTTTGATTTTTGCAAGTTTACGATGCTCTAAAATATGGGCCACAACAGGAATATACGAAAGCTCTTCAAGCACATTTTTGGCGGTTGATCTTTTTTTGTTGTTATAGGCTTTTATTCCAAGATTGTCAAACAAAACATTGGCAGTTTGCTGCGTTGAATTTATGTTAAATTCTTCCCCTGCTTCATTGTAAATTTCATCTCTTAGCTGCTGCAACTTTAAAGAAAAATATTGATCTAGTTCTTCAAGTTTTTCGTCATTGATTTTAAAGCCCTCTTTTTCCATTTCAAACAAAATTTTGCAAAGAGGCAATTCAATTTTGTTAAAAACAAACATTAAGCTTTCATCCATTTTGTCCAGATATGTTTTAAGCGATGAAAAAAGTTCCTCAGTTTCAATCGACTTTGGCATATTGCCGCCCACATTGACCACATAATTTGCAATCATCACATCGCAGTAGTTTTCAAGCTTGATTGCAAACTTGTCAAGTGAGTGCATATCTTCTTTGGCAGAAGGAGTGATTTTCAGAACATTTTTATTTTCAAAAAGATTTTTAAGCTTCAAAGCAATATCTTCAAATGAAAGCCCACTGTCAAACATTTGGAAGTTTTGTTCTAAGTAATAGATTTTTCCGTCAAAAACGAATTCAAGTTTTTGCAAGTTATAAACAAACTCGCCCTCAGAAATTTTTGACATTTTATCAAGAACAATATCATTAAGAGCAATTCTTTCCATCTTTTTTTCCTGGGTGAAAGTTTGGGTTTTACCAAAGAGCTCAGGCTTTAAAAGAGAGGAAAAATCCCAACTTTTGAAAAGATTGTAACATTCAGACGAAAAAGGCAAAGTGGTTTTAAGTTGATCCGAAGAATATTCAAATTGGCAATCACATTTGATTGTGGCAAGTTTTTTTGACATAAAGGCTTTTTCTCTGTCTTGCTCTAACTTCTCTTTCAACTTTCCTTTGATTTTGTCAAGATTTTGATAAACATTTTCAAGACTGCCAAACTGTTCAAGCAAGCCAAGTGCAGTTTTTTCGCCGACTCCACTCACACCTGGAATATTGTCAGAGCTGTCGCCCATCAAAGCTTTCAAGTCAATAATCTGCTTTGGAGAAAGATTAAACAATTCTTTTAGACGAGCTTTGTCAACTTTGTCAATAATTGAAACACCTTTTTTTGTCAGCCAAACAAAAGTGTTGTCATTGATAAGTTGCAACAGGTCTCTATCCCCTGAAAGCAAATATTTTTCGCCTTCAAGTTTTCTTGAAAGAGTGCCTATAATATCATCTGCTTCAACGCCTTCAACTTCAATCGTGCAAATGTTCATGGCTTTGAGCATTTTTTTGATAAGTGGAAATTGGCTTACAAGTTCTTTTGGGGTTTCTTTTCTTTGAGCTTTATACTCGCTGTAGATTTCATTTCGAAAAGTTTTTCTTGCATGGTCGAAAGCCACCGCAATTTTGTCAGGTTTTAGTTCTGAAATAATTTTAATCAGAATGTTTGCAAAGCCAAAAACAGCACCTGTTGGCTGTCCATCACGATTAGACAAAAAAGGCAACGCATAAAAAGCACGATTTGCAAGGCTGTTGCCATCGATAATTAAAATTTTATCCATATTTTCCCCTTAAAATTTTATCATTGTTGTGTTGTCTTGAATTATGTTGAACAGTTCTCTGAAAGTGTCTGGAATAACCGCGGTCAAAATTAAGAAGACTGTTGCAAGCACAAGCAAAATAAAGAACGCAATTTTGAGTGGATTGCCAAAAAAGTTTATTGCCGAATAAGCCAGCATAATTGCGAGCCCGCCATAATTTGCAATAAGCCTTACAGTTTCGTTGACTTCAACAGCCACATTGCAATAGCAAAGCAGAGCAATATAGCCAATAGTTAAAACTGCAAGCACGAAATATAAAACTGTTTTCATCCTTCTCTCCTTATAGCTATTATTGATTATTTTAACACAAATTTTTTCGTTAGACAAATAAAAACAAGCAAAAAAAGAAAAGAGCCGCGTTTACAAGCTCTTTTCTCTGTGAATTTTCGAGCTATTTTTCGATTTTTTGCTTTTCTTTAAGCCGTTTTTGTTCAAGTTTTTTATCTTTATTTGCTTTTGCGGCTGCTTTTTTCGCCTCGTGCTTTTCTCTATTAAATAATGGTTTTATTTTTTTGGATTTTGTTTTCTCTTTTTTTACCTTCTCTTTTTTTGTTTTTGGTTTACGTTTTATTTTTTTGAATTTAACAATTTTTGTTGCTTTCTTTGGGATGGTTCCATCGTCTGGCAAGGAAGTCTTAAGGTTGTCAGGATTTTTTATGTAGTCTGAAAATAATCTTAAACTTTTGCCCATATAAAGTCCATCAGCCACTCTTTCATCAAGGCTGACCCCAAATGTAAGCATTTTTGCGATGGTAAGCTCTTTGTTGTTTTCCACATATGGTTCCATGCGTTCTTTGCCCATTGCAACAAAAATTGTAGTTGTTCCAAAATTATAAAGATGATGAAAAATGTAATTTAACTTTATTGATTTTAGATTTGTCAAAAAGCAACTGGTATGAAATGGGCTTGCTTTGATAAGTGCTTTTGGAAGCATGCCATGCCTGTCAAGAAAGCGCACAAAAGCCATTGCCCATCGAAACATAAAATCTGGCAAATGAGTAAGCTTTCCAGCTGCCTTTGTTGTTGTGTGCACTTCGTCTTCTTTCAGATTTTTGGCAATTTCATCATCCACAATTTTTTTGACTTCTTCAATGCTTTCTCTGCCTGTAAACATCATTTTCAAGGTTACTTGTTCGCCATCGTCTTCAAGTTTTTTCTTGATGTCCATTGAAACAGAAATGGTGTTGCGTTGATAGATTGAGCCGCGCATAATAAACCTGTTCAGCTTTTTTCTGACATACAAAATTCTGACAATTGCAGCAATTACAATATGCATATAATTGTAAGAAATGCCATTTTTGCGCTCTCTTGCAATAAACTCGTCAATACTGTCGCATTTGACCTTCACGGTTGTGTAATTGACAGCATCAATGCGTTGTGGCATAAAAAATGGCTCAGCCTTGTCAATTATGCCCATTCCTTTAACTTTTTTTCCATCACTTCTTAAACCAAACATACTCCACCTATTTATCTTTAAATTTTTTTCTTATCAAATTTTTTTCTCTACCATTTTGACTTGGAGTGTAATACACCCTATCTTTCAATGAATCTGGCATATATTGCTGTTTGACATATCCGCCGTAATCATGCGGATATTTATATTTGCCATGCCCGTCAGCATTGGTTGATGGGTGATTTTTTAAATGATTTGGCACTTTGTTGTCGTTGTAATTCAAGGCGTCCTCTTTTGCAAGAGCCATTGCTTTGACAACAGAGTTTGATTTTTCAGCCTCGCAAACATAGATTATCGCATGAGAAAGCGGTATAAGCCCCTCAGGAGCTCCCATTTTCTCAACTGCATACATCGCGCTTGTTGCAAGCAAAAGTGCGTTTGAATCTGCCATACCAACATCTTCGGAAGAATGAGCAACAAGACGTCTGGCAATAATCATTGGGTCGCAACCTGCTTCAATCAATCTTTGACTATAAAACAGTGCAGCTTCAGTGTCGCATCCACGCAGCGATTTGCAGAAAGCAGACAAAACATCATAATACATATTTTCATCAAGGCTTAAAGCCTTTCGATCGGTTGATTGCTGTGCAATCTCTTTGTTGATATGTATGACTTTATCCTTGCTGGCAGGAGTTGTCATAACGGCAAGCTCAAGACTGTTAAGCGCGTTTCGAAGGTCACCACTGCTTGCATAAGCTATGTATTTAAAAGCATCTTCATCCACTTGGACATTCAGATTGCCAAGCCCTTTCTCTTTATCGGCAACAGCTCTTTTCAAAGCTGTGATAATTTCATTTTCAGAAATCGGTTTAAACTCGAAAATTCGGCATCTTGAGACAATTGCTCTTGTCATTGATGTGTATGGATTTTCAGTTGTTGTGCCGATAAGATATATATCTCCGTTCTCAATAGCCTCAAGCACACAGTCTGATTGAGCTTTGTTCCATCTATGACATTCATCCAAAATCAAGAATGTGTCTTTGCCAAGCATTGCTTTGTCAGTTCTTGCCCGTTCTATGACAGCCTTTGCATCATTCACTCCGCTTGTTACAGCATTTAATTTTACATAATCCGCTCGCAAGGTTTTTGCAATAATGTTGCCAAGAGTGGTTTTTCCAGTGCCTGGTGGGCCATAAAAGATGCAGCTGCCAAGCGTTCCGTATTTGATTGCTCGATAAAGCAGCGTGTTTTTGCCAATTATATGCTGCTGGCCAACAAACTCCTCAAAAGAAGACGGTCTCATTCTTTCTGCCAAAGGTATTCTTGTTTCCATAGCCAAATTATACACACTTACCTATCAAAAGACAAGTATATTTCGTTGTTTTTTTTAAAAATTTCTTTAGTCAGCAAAAAAAAGTTGAAATACCTTGTATTATCTGCAAACATATATCTTGCTCCATTATGGACAATAAAAATGCGTTTCCACCTTTGATTTCGGTATAAAGAGACCTCTTTAAGACCTTTGAAATTTTCATTTATTTGCTCTCCAGTTTCAAATTTTTTAAGCACAGAATTTTTGATTTTAAGCCAAGAATTTTCACTTTCTTCATCATGATCATTTTTTTGCCATTTTTCCCAGATTTTTCTTGGCAAAGAGCGATTGAAATTTTCATCAAAACGAAAATCTTTAGTTTTAAGTTGCAAATCAAAAATTTCGAACATTTTTTGTTGGCTTAAATTGAAAAATTCAGCCATATCAGAAGCTGTATGAAAGCAATATTTTTTATCGCCAAAATTGAAATATAGTTTCTTTTGCTCTTTTGGAAGAAGCTTGAGCTCAACTTCAAAATTTATGCACGCAAAAGAAGAAAATTCAAGTCCATCAATATTTGCAAAATTAAACTTTGCACCACGACAGAAAAAATTAAAGTATGCTCTATCCAGACTTGTAAGATTTTTGATTTCAATGCAGTCTTTTTGCTTATCGAAAAAGTAATATCCTCTAGGCAAAGGTAAATTCAGTTCAATCTTCACACTTTGACAAGTTTTTTCTATATTGGCAAATGACATAATGAAATTTTTGCCATTGCACAAAAATTCTCTTATATCAATCACCACCCCATTTTCACAAAATTTTTTGTGCAAAAAATATGGTGAAAACGAAAGCTTAACCTCTTTGTTGTTGACTGCCAAAAACTCATCATTATATTTCACTTTATAGTTTGATGAAGCTGGATAATTTATGTTGAGAGCATCTAAGCTATAATAAAAACTTTGTCCCATTTCGTCTGGCAAAATGATAAAGACATTTTTTAAAGTTTTGATTTTTCTAGTGCTAATCAATGGTTTTTTTGTCAAAATCAAATTAAAATCTGCCCTTTTCTGAGCTTTTCTGAAGGCTTGAAAAAAGATTTTATCTAGAGGCTTTTTAAAAATAAATATTGGTAAATTTGTGTTGATCCCAACAACTTTTAAAATCTCAAAGTCAACATTTTCACTATTCAAGTTTGGTGCGTGATATTTGATTTTGTTGAAAACAAGCTCTTCCAATTTTGTGATATACTGTTTTTTGTTCATGGCATATTTATTGCCGAAAAAAAATCTTCTAAACAAAAAAAGTGGCATAAGCCACAAGTCAGTTATGCTGTAAGCCGAGTTCTGTATTTGACAATCATCTATCTAGTTTTGCAGTTGCCTGCAAAATCAAGCGGTCGAAAAGGGCGTGAGAGAACGCACATAAGCCCTTTTAGCCTTGCATCAGGTGGGGTTTACAGAGCAAAAGCTATCTCTAGCTTTTCGGTGGTCTCTTACACCACCTTTCCATCCTTACCAAGTGTTTGGCGGTTTATTTCTGTTGCACTATCCTTAGGGTCGCCCCCACAGGCCGTTAGCCTGCACCATGTTCTCTGGA
>CALVNA010000026.1 GCA_944349535.1 uncultured Clostridia bacterium | reverse complement strand
TGTTCTCCTCCTTATTTTAAGCGTCAAAATAAGGAGGAGAACATGGAACTTAAAAAAGAAAAAGATTTAGAACTTGAAAAAGCAAGACACTCTCTTGCTCATGTGCTGGCTAAAGCACTTGTAAGACTTTATCCAAGCACAAAACTCACAATAGGTCCAGCTATTGACGATGGCTTTTATTATGACATCGATCTCGATCACTCAATCACTCCTGACGAATTTAAAACCATTGAAAAAACCATGCAAGAGATTATCAATAAAGGCGAAGAATTTAAAAGAGAGGTTGTCTCAAAAGAAAAGGCTCTTGAGCTTTTTAGTGGCAATGAGTATAAAACTGAAATTATAAATGAACTTCCTGACGGCGAAGAAGCTTCAATTTATTACACAGGAGATGATTTCTTTGACCTTTGTCGCGGACCTCATGTTGACAGCACAAGAAGGCTTCAAAATTATGGCTTTAAAATTCACAGCATAAACGGTGCTTATTGGCGGGGGAATGAGAAAAACAAAATGCTTCAACGTGTTTATTGCTATGCTTTCAAAACAAAAAAAGAACTTGCTGACCATATTGCAATGCTGGAAGAGGCAAAGAAAAGAGATCACCGCAAGCTTGGACGAGAACTTAAGCTCTTTATGATTTCTCCAGAAGGCCCAGGTTTTCCTTTTTACCTTCCAAATGGTATGATTGTAAAAAATCTCTTGACGGATTATTGGCGTGAAATTCATCGAAAGGCAGGCTATAAAGAAATTCAAACTCCTATCATGCTTTCTCGTCACCTTTGGGAAACTTCAGGTCACTGGGACCACTATAAAGTAAATATGTATACAACGTTGATTGACGAAACGGACTTTGCCATCAAACCTATGAACTGTCCTGGTGGGGTTTTGGTTTACAAAAGCGAGCCGCATTCTTACAGAGATTTGCCCCTTAGACTGGGCGAACTCGGTCTTGTGCATAGACATGAAAAGTCTGGAGAACTTGGGGGGCTTTTGCGTGTTCGCTCTTTCACACAAGACGACGCACACATCTTTATGACGCCATCTCAAATCAAAGATGAGATCAAAAATGTTGTTGCTCTTATTGACGAGGTTTACAGCGTGTTTAATTTTAATTATCATGTTGAGCTTTCAACTCGTCCAGAAAACAGCATTGGTTCTGATGAAGACTGGGCAATTGCTACTCAGGGGCTTAAAGATGCTCTTGATGAAATTGGCAAAGATTATGTCATCAATGAGGGCGATGGAGCTTTCTATGGTCCAAAAATTGATTTCCATTTGACCGATGCAATTGGCAGAACTTGGCAATGCGGAACAATTCAGCTCGACTTCCAACTTCCACAGCGATTTGAGCTTGAATATGTTGGAGAAGATGGTCAAAAACATAGACCTATTATGATACACCGTGTTATATACGGCTCAATTGAGCGAATGATAGGGGTTCTCATTGAACATTTTGCAGGAGCGTTCCCTCTTTGGCTTGCACCTGAGCAGGTGAGAGTTCTTGCTCTGACTGACCGTAACAATGATTATGCAGAAGAAATTAAAAACAAATTGTTTAACCTTGGCTTTAGAGCTGAAGTTGACACTCGAAATGAAAAAATTGGATACAAAATTAGAGAAGCACTTTCTATGAAAGTTCCTTACCTTATCATAGTCGGCGACGAAGAAGAAAAAAATAAGACTATTTCAATTCGTGGCAGAAAATTCGAAAATCAGAGCGGTTTGATTTTGGAAGATTTTGTCGAAAGATTAAAAAATGAAGTAAATTCTAAAAAAATCTAGTTGAAATCGTTTTGAAAATGAATATAATTATGTTAAACTAAGGAGGAACTTAAAATGAATGGAGTCGTTACTGCACTAGTTGTTATCTTCTTCGCATTTTTATTCATTTTCGTGTTTATGAAAAAATAGGAGGTTATTTTCATGGATATTGCTCAAATAATTTTGATTGTTGTTATTGTAGTTCTGATTATTGCTTATCCAATTTTGGTCAGCTCAAGAAACAAAAAAGAAAGACAAAAACTTGATGAACAAACAAATTCTCTTAAGCGTGGAGATAAGGTGATGACCACAAGCGGCATTGTGGGCACAATTGTTGATCTTCATCAAGAAGGTGAACGCAAAATCGTAACTATTGAAACAGGAATGGGGAAAAACAAGGGCTTTATGTCAATTGATGCATATGCAATTTACAGCATTTTGAATGACAATTTTGCACCTGTGGGGCAAGAGACTAAACATGAGAAACCAGAAAATGTTCAAACTCAGAAAAACGCTGAAGTAAAAGTTGAACAAACAAAAACTGAAACAAAAATTCAAAATGAAGCCGCAAAAAAAGACGACGCAAAAAAAGTAAAGACAGAAAAAAAATCAAAATCAGAAGAGAAAAAAGAAAGCAAATAAGCTTTCTTTTTTGTCATAAAAGTTCGGATTGACATAAAACCTCTTTTGGTTTACAATAATCTTAGGAGCAAATATGAAAGAGATAAACTTTTATAAAGAAATGATTTCTCAAATTGAAAAAAATGAAAGAAAATTAAAAGTATATTACAGTGATGTTTCAAATTATAGCATCAAGAAATATATCACTGATTTTATCAAGCAAATTGCCAAACGATCTGGCAGCGTTGACATAGCATTTTCTATGATGATGCCTTCACCAGAGCAGCTTGAAGATCAAACTTTTTTAATAAAAAATCCCGTAAAAGTAAAGATTAATCCAAATGGAACGCATCAACTTATCAGCAATTTTGGCACAGGATATTTTTCAAATCCAAAGGTGTTTGACAAAAATGTTTATTGCAAAGAACAACATTGTCATTCGGCTGCTTTCATGTTTGCAATTTCACATTTGGATTTGCAGCCAGTCATTTTAACAGGGTTCTATAATCGTCTTGAAAATGATTTAGATGATTTAAAAAAGGGTTTTTTGCATTCGGTTTGTCTTTTTTCAGTTGATGGAGAAAATAAGGTTTTTGACGGCTCACACGCTATTATCATGGATGCAAATCTTTACAAAACACTTTTCAATTTCAAACCAGTTGGCAGCATCACCTCATCCATGCTTATCAAAGATATAAAAATTTTGAAAGATAGAAATTTTAGTGTACTTGAATATCTGCTAGAAAGAGAAAGGGTGCTAAAAAATAATAAAGAAAACAATTTTGATGACAGCAAAAATTTGTAATGCTGTCATTTTTTATATAATCAAAACATACTTTACTTTTGAAATTAAGTATATTTTTTTCAAAAGGAGTCAATCATGAAGTTGAAAGCAAAAAAAGACACATTAAAAATCGCCAATCACAGCTATGCAATCTCGGTGGCAAAAGGAGTGCTAGTGGCTGTTTGCATTTCTCTTGTGCTGGTTTTGTTGTTTGCATTTTTGCTCAAATTTACAAATATTCCTGAAAGCACAATAAAGCCAGTCAATCAAGTGATAAAAGGATTGTCAATTTTTATTGGAGTTTTTGTTGGACTTAAAAAAAGCAAAGAACTTGGGCTTGTGAGTGGCTTGTTGATCGGACTTATCTACACAATTGCTGCATTTTTGATTTTTTCATGCCTTGGTGGAGTGTTCGCTTTTGATTTGACCTTCTTGACTGACATCTTGTTTGGTGCAGTTATGGGGTCAATTTGCGGCATTATTTGTGTAAATTTAAAAAAATCTACAAACTAAAACGCAAAAATAATTGACAGGCACATGAAAGTTCTTATATAATTAGCTAGTAAATAATTTTATTTGCTTTCAAATTGAAAAGGGGACTTTCATGGTTAAAAAACGCTCTATTGCACGATTTGTCATAATGTCAATCATTGCTTTGATTTTGCTGCTGTTGACAGTCTGCAGTTTTACTATTCCTTACACAACAACAATTTATAACGGTTTTATGAATGCAATTCCACTTGGGTTTGACTACGCAAGTGGGGTTTCTGTTGTCTATAACGCAGAAAAATCACAAACGAATGACAGCACACTTTCACAAAACGTTGATTTATCGCTTTCAAAGTTAGATCGCTTTTTGTCTTATCACGGGTTTTCTGAATATTCAATCGAAAAACAAGGGGACAGCCAAATCAAAATTGAAGTATTGCAAGAGGAGTATTCTTCTGCAATGCTGAATTTGCTTGAAACTCCACAACAAATTTTTTTCACAGTGCAAGAAGCTTCAGATGAGCTCTCGCCACAAAGTTATCTTTCAAGCAGCGACATTTCTTTCGCCGAAGTGTCCTACGATCAAAATTCTTCTGTTTATGGTGTCAATTTGACTTTGACAAACCTTGGCAGACTTAGTCTTGAAAATCTTAAAACCCAGGCTGATATTGTTGGATCTGATACTGTTTATGTTTATTTGGATGAAATAAATTCTTCAAATTTATATGGTGAAGTTTCCGTGGATGACCTTGGAAAAACTATGTTTATTTCATCATCTAGCGCTTCAAACACCTCAACGGCTTACACAGAAGCATATCAAACTGCAAGCAATATTTTTGTTGGCACTTTTGCAGTCGAACTTTCACAGCAATCCACATCAATAATCACTCCAAGGCTTGGCGAAAATGCTTGGATGATGACCTTGATTGCTCTTCTTATATTCGTTGTGGCATTAATGGCGTTTTTATGGATCAGATATGGCGATCTTGGGCTCATTGCAAATTTTGCACTTATTTTCTTTGTAACTCTTCAATTCTTCTTTATGCAAGCAATTCCATTTGTTAGGCTAGATTTGGGCGGAGCACTTGCCATCTTTTTGTCAATTTTATTGTTCGTTGTCAGCCAGATCATCATTCTTGAACGAATTGGCAAAGAATATTCAATTGGAAACAGAATTCATGTCGCTTGCAAAAATGGCTTTAAAAAATCGTTCTGGCGATTGTTTGACCTGCACATAATCACACTTGTTGCATCGTTTTTGATGCTGATTATCGGACAATATACCATTTCTTATTTTGGTGGTGTAATGTTTATTGCAAGTTTGGTATCCTTCTTCTGCCTTTATGTTTTATTCCGCTTCTTCGTCAATTCTTATCTTCCACTCAACAGCACAAAACCTGCAAAAATGAAACTTTATCGAGAAGCAAATGTTAAAGAAATTAAAGAAGAAGTGCAGATTATACCAGAAGATAAAGTTGACTCCGAAATTAAAGGAGGTCAAGCATAATGAAAAATAAAATCACTTTAAATCAAAAGTTTGACAGAAGAATTGCAAACAGCAAAATCAATTTTTCAAAATTGTTTTTGATTTTCATTTTCATCTCTCTTGCAATAATCATTGCAGGGGCTTTTGTGGCAGGCTTTGCAGGCATCAATCTTGGAAACGATTTTGCATCACTAAGCAGCCTGAAAGTTTACACAAATTCTGAAAACTATATTTCAAACCTTGAAAGCTATGATATTGACTCTGCCGAAGGATATAACCTTGTTTTTGACAAAGTAGAAAAGGTTTTAAATGAACATGGCACCTCAATCGAATCTGCTCAAAAAAGCACTATGGACTTTTTGAAGCAAGAAATAATCGATGCAAAAGCTGTTGAAATAACTTTCTATAATGACCTTTCTTTGACTGAAGAAGAGCAAGCTGAGCTTAACGCACAAATCAAGAGTGATCTGATGAGCGCTTTTGGATTTCAAACTCAAGAGGCAACAGTTCTTGAAAATGGGGTAAGCGATGCAACCATCTTGACTTCATATAACCATAACACGACAATAATTTACTCAGCAATCATTGCCATCGTCATTGCAACAGTTTTTGCAATGGTTTATATGGTTTGCAGATATGAGAGACCGGCTTTTGTTACTGTTTTTCTTACGATCGCCCATGACCTTTTGTTGACACTTGCCTTGATCTCAATCACTCGAATTCCATTCAACGTCGCAACTATTGGAGTGCTTTGCTTCACTTTCTTTATGAGCGTGATAAATCTTATGGTATTCTACAGCAAATCAAAAGAGCTTACTGCGACTGGTGCAGTTGAGTCAGCCAGTGGTAAAGTTGTAGCAAACGAAACAACAAAAGCCAATTTAAAAACAAATCTTTATGTTTACGCAGCAATTCTTGTTCTTGCAATTTTGCTTATTGCCTTTGCGCCATCAGCCACAATGCGTTTCTTTGCTTTGACATTGCTTATCTCTTGCATCGTAAACTGCTTTAGTGCAATATTTATTGTAAATGGCTTATATTACTGCGTATATAAACCAATCAAAAAAACAAGAAAATTTATTTAAGCAAAAAGGAGATTTTTTCTCCTTTTTTTTATAAAATAATAAATTTTCATTTCATTTGGCTTGACAAAAATTTTTTGCTTTGATATAATCGTTTTCGTCATTGAAGACAAATTTGCACTCAAAGCAGATTCAACTGCAGTTGCCAAAAAGTTGCAAAATCCAAAACGATATGCTTTTGCAATGAAGGGCTTTGCCATCATAAGCTCTGTGGTCGCAGGTTGGAGCTTGAAAACTTTGGGGAAGAAGAAAAACAAAAAGGAGGAAAAATCATGTCAGTTATTTCAATGAAACAACTTCTTGAAGCTGGTGTTCACTTCGGACATCAAACAAGAAAGTGGAACCCTAAAATGAAAAAGTACATTTTCACTGCAAGAAACGACATTCATATCATCAATTTGGAGGATACTTCTGCTCAAATTGACAAAGCTTACATCTTTGTTCGCGATATTGTTGCTTCTGGCAAAAATGTTCTTTTTGTGGGAACTAAAAAACAAGCTCAAGAAGCAATCAAAGAAGAGGCAGAAAGATGCGGAATGTTTTTCGTAAATTCTCGTTGGCTTGGCGGCTGCCTGACAAACTTCAAAACAATCAAGTCAAGAATCGAAAGACTCAACAAACTCAATCAAATGGAAAAGGTTGGTGAATTTGACCTTCTTCCAAAGAAAGAAGTCACTCTTTTGAAAGCTGAAAGAGACAAGCTTGAAAAAAATCTTGGCGGAATCAAAGAGATGAGAGAACTTCCTGGTGTTGTTTTTGTTGTTGATCCTTGCGTTGAGCACATTTGCGTGAATGAATGCAAAAATCTTGGAATTCCTATGGTTGGTCTTGTTGACACAAACGGCAACCCAGACGGAATCAGCATTGTTATTCCAGGCAACGACGACGCAATCAGATCGGTAAAACTTATCGCTGGTGCTATTGCTGACGCCGTTATTGAAGCAAGAGAAGGTGTTTCAATGAAGAAGGATGAAGAGGTCAGTGAAGAAGAACAAATCGACATTGAAAAAGTTCTTGCTGAAACAAAACCAAATCTTGAAATAGCAGAAGCTGGTGAAGAAAATAAGAGCAAGAAACCTGCCAAAAAGAAACCTGCTAAGAAAAAAGTAGAAAAAACTGAAAAGAAGGCTGAAGAGCAAAAAGAAGAAAAGAAAGGAGAATAGTTATGGAATTTACAGCAAAGGATGTTGCATCTCTTAGAGCTAGAACAAATGCAGGAATGATGGACTGTAAACAAGCTTTAACCGCTTGCAATGGTGATTTTGAAAAAGCTGCTATATGGCTTAGAGAAAAAGGAATTGCTGCTGCAGCAAAAAAACAATCAAGAATTGCATCTGAAGGGGCTGTTGCTTCATATATTCACATGGGCGGAAAAATTGGTGTGCTTGTTGAAATCAATTGCGAAACTGATTTCGTTGCAAAAACAGACGCTTTCCAAGAAATCTGCCACGATGTTGCACTTCAAATTGCCGCTTCTGCTCCAAAATATGTCAGAATCGAAGAAGTGCCTGCTGAAGAACTTGAAAAAGAAAAAGAAATCCTTAAAAATCAAGCTCTCAACGAAGGCAAGCCTGCTCAAATCATTGAAAAAATGGTTGAAGGTCGAGTTAAAAAATTCTATCAAGATGTATGTTTGATGGAACAGACTTTTGTCAAAGATCCTAGCATAACAATCACTCAATACATCAACGAAAAAACTCTTCAAATTGGAGAAAAGATTTCAATCAGAAGATTTACTCGTTATGAACTTGGTGAAGGCCTTGAAAAAAGAAACGACAACTTGGCAGAAGAAGTTGCAAAACAAATGAAAGGTAACTAAAAAAATTCTCGAAAAATTCGAGAATTTTTTATTTTTCGATTAAATATTTTGTCATCTTCAGTTTTCTCTATTTCAATTGACAAATTTATCAAAATTATTAGCAATAAAACACAAAAACATTTGCAAAATAAGGCTTTTTTGTGTAAACTTATTTGCAAGGAGCATATATAATGAATGAAATGATAGATGAAATCTTGCAATCTTGCAAAGATGAAACTTTGAAAGCGATCAACCATCAACTGAATGAATATATGGTTGTTCGTGCAGGTCGAGCAAACCCACACATTCTTGATAAGGTTTTTATCGATTATTACGGAGTGCCAACACCACTTAAAAATATGGCAAGCATAACAGTTCCTGAAGCAAGAATGCTTTGCGTTTCGGTTTGGGATCAAAGTCAAGTCAAAAATGTGATCAAAGCAATTTCTATGGCTGACCTTGGAGTTACTCCAAACGACGATGGCAAAGTGATAAGACTTGTTTTTCCAATGCTTACTGAAGAGCGAAGAAGAGATTTAGTCAAAGATATCAAAAAAATTGCTGAAGATGCAAAAATTGGCGTCAGAGGTGCAAGACGCGACGCCATGGATATGATTGACGAACTTGAAAAAAGTGGCGAAATCAGTGAAGATGAACAAAAAGTGGCTGAAAAAGATGTGCAAAAAATTGTCGATAACGCCTGCGATACAATAGACGAAAATTTTAAAACTAAAGAAAAGGAAATTTTGGAAGTTTAATTTTCGTATTAAGGATTTGTAATGTCAAAAAATTTAAAAATACCACAACATATTGCTTTTATTATGGATGGAAACGGCAGGTGGGCGCAAAAACGAGGTTTGCCACGAAATGCAGGGCATCAAAGGGGAATAAAAGCGCTTGAAAAAACTGTTGACGCTTGCTGTAAATATGGCATCAAGTATGTTACCTTTTATGCTTTTTCCACTGAAAATTGGAAGAGGGAAAAACAAGAAATTGACGGTATTTTCTCGCTTATCAGAGATTATTTAAACGACAATCCTGACTATTTTTCTTCAAAAGGCATTTGTGTTAAGCATATTGGAGATCTTAAACCTTTCCCTGAAGATTTGACTTCACAACTTATTAAAACAGAAAAATCGACTGCAAAAAATAATAAAATCGTTTTGACTTTGGCATTAAATTATGGCGGAAGAGATGAAATAGTTCGAACTTTTAATAAACTGTTGAATAAAAAGAAAAAAGTTGTCAATTACGAAGATATTTCAAGCAGTTTAGACACCCACTTTTTGCCTGATCCTGACTTTGTAATTCGAACTTCCGGTGAAAAAAGACTTTCGAATTTTATGATGCTGCAGTTATCTTATAGCGAATTATATTTCCCAAAAGTTTTGTGGCCTGACTTTGATGAAAAACAGCTGGTGAAAGCCATAAAAATTTATAGCAAAAGAGACAGAAGGTTTGGAGGAGTAAAATGAAAACAAGACTTATGACTTCGATTTTGATTGTTGCCGTTTTGGCACTTATGTTTGTGCTTAAAAGTTATGTGAGCCCATACTTTTTTGATGCACTCATATTGTTTATTTCAACTTGCTGTGCTTATGAAATGAGCAAATTGCTCACCAAAATGGACAAGCCTTGCAACAAAATTTTAATCACAATTTTCCCAGCTTTTTTGATGCTTGCAGTTCTTCTCAATTCTGCTTTTGATGCTTCTGTTGGCATAATTTACAGCATAGTGATTTTGGTTGCTTTAATAATAGTTTTCTTCGCAGTAAGCTTTATTATTTCACTTCTGACAAAAAGTAAAACAATAAAAGAAATCAGATATAAAAAATTGAACATTTCATCGCCAAAATATTCATTTAAAAAGGCAATGAACACTGCATTTTGTTTGATCTATCCTTCATTTTTGCTGATTTTTATGTCTCTTATCAATCATTTTGATGAAATGACATCTTCATTTTCACAAGTAGGAGAATTTGGTGGTTACTTGTCTTTAATCGCTCTTTTGTTTGCCTTTTTGATTCCAATTTTCACAGATACCTTTGCTTATTTGGTTGGCGGAATCTTTGGCGGCAAAAAATTGTGCCCTAAAATCAGTCCAAACAAAACAATTTCAGGGGCTGTTGGTGGTGCGTTATGCTGCGTGCTTTTTTCAGTGGCAGTATATTATGTCTTAGCCTCAATACCTGACTTAAGAACAATTTTCACCCAAACAGGATTTGCTTTTTGGCAAATTATTGTTATTTCGCTTATTGGCTCTGTTCTTGCTCAGCTTGGCGATATTGTTGAAAGCCTGCTCAAAAGGCAAGCTGGTGTCAAAGATAGCGGACGTATGCTGCCAGGGCATGGCGGAATGCTTGATAGATGCGATTCTTATATGTTTGTAATGCCATTTGTTTTTATTGCATTTGCAATTATCGTTTTGATTATTTAAAACTAACTAGTTTTGCAGGGTATTTTTAAACTTTTTTGACAATATAATATTTGAAACTGATAAATTTGTGAAGATTACAGGAAGGTCAAATGTTTGTGCTCTATATCATTCTTGCAATTGTGATTTTGCTGTTCATGGTTTTGGTGCATGAATTTGGACATTATTGCGTTGGCAGAATGTTAAATTTCAAAATTACAGAGTTTTCAGTAGGGTTTGGCAAAGCCCTTATTTCTCATAAAAACAAAAGGGGAGAGCTGATTTCGCTGCGTATTTTTCCACTTGGCGGTTACTGTGCTTTTGAAGGAGAAGATGAAAGTGCTGACGGAAAGGACAGTTTCAACAGTCAGCCGCCTTGGAAAAGAATTTTAGTTTTTGTTGCAG
>CALVNA010000025.1 GCA_944349535.1 uncultured Clostridia bacterium | reverse complement strand
ATATTCTTAACGCGGACACGGACTTAACAGTCCTAACCGCTAAATATCAGTTTTCCCCACGGTAACCCCTTTCCCCCTTTCCAAAAAATTCCGCTGGACATTTTTTGGAAAATTTGGGGCTCTGTCAACTGTTTTCGTCGGGCTAAGCCCTTCCTCGAAAAAGTTGCCATTCGCTTGTTTTTATTTTTCTTCTTATGGGGACAACCAATATTCTTAACGCGGACACGGACAAAACAATCCTAACCGCTAAATATCAGTTCCTTTGCTCCTTATTATGCCAGTTCGTTGGCTCACGCAAAACTTGAAATAGTTGTAATTCATTTAAAATCTGCTCAAGGTTTTCACCAGCCACCTTTTCTCTGAAAGCCAAAATTTCAAACTACTTTTTCTATTCCACCATTTTGATATGTCTCAAGTTTAACAAAATCATTTTGCTTTGTCAACTTTTTAAGACCAATCTATCGGGGTTTGTCCATTTTTTTGCAAAAACTCATTACATTTTGAAAAATGTTTACATCCGAAAAAACCTCTGTATGCCGATAATGGACTTGGGTGTGGTGCTTTAAGCACCAAATGTTGTTTTTCAATCAGAGGCTCAAACTTTTGAGCAAAACTGCCCCAAAGCATAAAAACAACGGGCTCTTTTTTCTTGCCAAGCAGCTCTATAATTTTGGCTGTCAACCTTTCCCAACCCTTATCTTTATGTGAATTTGCAGCACCCTTACGCACTGTCAAAACGGAATTTAAAAGCAGCACTCCTTGCTTAGCCCAGCGAGTCAGATCGCCAGATGGCTGACATTTTATCTGCAGATCATCTTCAATCTCTTTAAAAATATTGACAAGTGAAGGCGGATAAGGAAAATTTTGTGGCACAGAAAAAGATAATCCTTGAGCCTGCCCTGGCTCATGATAAGGATCTTGACCGATTATTACCACCTTTACCTTATCAAAAGGAACATAATTGAGCGCATTGAAAATGTTTTCTTCTTGCGGAAAAATTGTTCTGTTTGAATACTCATCTTTTAAAAAACTTTGCAAAGACTTGAAATAATCCTTTGCAAATTCATCTTGCAGAAGAGAAAACCAACTTTTAATAATTTTTATCATAATAACATTATAACACAAAAATTTTAACAAACAAACTAATCGGAAATGAGTTCTTCAAAAGTGCAGTCTAAAATCTTCAGAAGTTTTGCAATATAAACAAGACCTGGCTCTATTTTTCCATTCAACCATTTTGAAACTGTGCCTTTGTTGCAACCCAAAGCTTCTGCGACTTGAACTTGTTTCAAATTTCGCTCGTTCATCAGAATTTTTAAGTTCTTACTAAAATTTGACAAGTATTCCACAAATTCCCCTTTTTTCGACATAATTCGTAAATATTGTATCTTATAAGCAACTTAAAAAAACAAATTCTGCCTATAAGAAGAATTTGCGCAAGATTATAAAAATTATTATTGATAAAAAATAAACGCATTTCTGCGTTTATTATTCATTTTCGCCTTCGCTGTTATTGTCATAATAATCTGCATAGCAGCTGAGTTTTTCAGGCCTAAAGTTAAACTCAAAGTTTTGCAGCACATAACCGATATCGCCATCATATTTTAGCCCAGCATCTTTTAAACTCGTCTGTATATGCTCTTCATCCCAGCCTAGTTTTTTTGCAGTTTGCAAAATATTGTAAGCCAAGTAAACATAATAATACGGCCATTGTTTTTGCAATATGTTTCTGAAGATTTTTGTCAAATCTGGGTTGAATCTATATGATCCGCTCGACAATGCCAATTGTACTCTGAAAGCTGTGGCTCTGATTGAAAATTCAGGGAAAGTATTAGAAGCTTTATAGTTGGCTGTTCTACTTGCAGTGTTGTTCCTATTAAATGTAATCAAATAACTTACCGAATCTGAGTTGTAATTTTTGTTATTAACTTCACCCTCAAATTCCGCGTCTCGATTTGAGACTGAGCAATCGTTGAACAAAATCTGTTTGCCGATCTTAATGCCATGCTGCACACCTGGTCTTTCTTTTTTTGACAAAATAGCTTTCAATTCATCTGCAAATAATGGCAGGTACTTTTCAAACGAAATATCAGCATAGTCAAGACGATTAATCTGAGAGTTTATAACATCAATTGCTCCATTTTGATAAACGCAGGCAAGACGCTTTCTATCAAGAGGAACAAATGTTTCAACATTTTCAGTATTCTCTGCATTTTTTGTCTCTTCAGTTTTTGTTGTCTTCTTAGTTTCTTTATCTTCTTCTGTCAATGCAATCGCCTTGTTTTGAGTTAGACTTGAGCTATTATTTTTTTCGTCTTTCTCTTCTTCAGATTGATGAGCTGTTTGACGCTTTGCAGTTGAGCCAACCTCGCATTCAGGTTTTCGAATCTCCCAACACTCCATATATTTCTTTTTATATTTGTTTAATACTTGATAAGGCACATGACCTGCCTTTTCTTTTAAAGCATCATAACCGACAAAATCAGCCTTTCCAAATATCAGTTGACATCCTGGGTCTTTCCCCTCTTTTTGACGCTTTTCAAAATCTTCTCTTGCTTTTTCAGGAAGATATTTTAAATCAAGATCTACACGATCTTTGTCGCCTTGCATTTTAGTAAAACTAATTGGGATAGCTAAAGCTCTTTTTTCATCATTATTTGCTTTTATGATCAAAAAAGCACGAGTTTTTGGCATATCATACTTACTGGTTATAACACCTCTCTCAACATAATATATATCGCCGTCTGAAACTTCTTTGAAATGTCGCCTGTCAGTTGGCATCATTCGTACGCAGTTATCGGCAAAAAGCTGTGTCAACAAATAGGTTGGCACACTGATTGAAGAAGGCTGCAAGACTGTATTTGAAATCTTTATCACAGTTTGATATTTGGTAATTCGAATCAGATCTTCCAATCCCATAGCTTGTTGTTTGGTCAAATGGATTTTCTTTTTTCTTGTTGCCTCGTAAAAATCAACAGTGATATAAGCTTTTTTTTGAGCAGGAACATTATCGGAAAAATCAATCATATAATCATCATTGATAGTGAAGGTAAAAGCTTTTGAATTGACAGTATTGTCTTTATCATAAATTGGTTTTTTCATGATGCTTATTGACAAACCTCTCATATCATCTGGAGAAACAATTTTAGTTTCAGAAGTAAAAAATTTATCTGGCTCAAGCTTAAGCACCTTATAGATAAATTTTTCAAATTCTTTAATGTTAAATTGTTTGACTGGAGACATACACTTTACATTTTCATCTTCTTCTATCTCGATGGCTTTAGCTGGATCGTCTAATATATTTTCATCTAAAACGAATTCTTCATTATCAGTTTTTACAGTTTGGTCGTCTTCTACAGCTTTGTCGTTTTTTACAGCTTGATCATTTTTTGTTTTTGTTTTTTTTAGATTTCTATAGTTTCTTTTTTTCATTTCCACTCCTATGTCTTTAGTATAACTCAACTTATTCTAACTGTCAATACCTAAATTTTTAATAGAAACGAAAAAAGCTCCTAAATTGGAGCCTTTTTATATATATTTTCGGAAATATTATTCTTCACCTTCGCCAGCATCAGTTCCGTCAAGTTTTGCAAGCATCTTTTCATATGAAGCAATGTTTGCCTTAAGCTCGTTGTTTCTGCTTGTGAGCAAATTGAAGATTTGCTCAAGAAGAGGATATCTTTCTGCGTTTTTCTCCATTACTTCTTGGCAGTGTTGAACAGAAAGTTTAAGACCATCATAAAGATCAAGATCTTCTGAGAGTTTCTTAGCTTTTTCTTCATCAATGTCAGCAATATTATTCACTCCATAAAGCTCAACTTTTTGTTTTGCAACAAGTGCTTCTTTTCTGCGAAGCTTCTTTTCATCGCGCTCTAAAGTTTTCTTCACTCTTCTAAGAGGGATGAACTCTTTTTTGCAGTTGCGAAGTTCTTTTTCGTTTGCTTTAAGTTCTTCTCTTTCACTTGCAAGCATTTCTTCAAGCTCTTCTTTAGAGTATCCGATCACGTCCTCTTCAACAACTTCAGCAGCTGCCTCTTCAACTTCAGTTGCAGGCTCTTCTTCTGCCTGTTCTTCACTCTCTTCTGCGCTATCTTCTTCAGTAAGATCAACTTCTTCTGTTTCAGCTTCTTCTGGCTCTTCTTGCATTTCTTGGCTCAGACGATTGATTCTGTCAAGAATTTCTTGTCTTCTCTTCTCAATTCTTTCTCTTTCAGCTTGATCATCTTCAACTGTTTCTTCAACTTCTTCAGTTGCAGGCTCTTCTTCTGGTTGAGTTGGTTGCTCAACTTCAATTTCTTCGTCAGTTTCAGGTTCAGCCTCTTCCTTTTTGTCTTCATTTGGATCATAAGCTTCAACCTTGCCGCCAGAAAGAACAACTGCTGCATAGTCAGAATCGTTCTCGATTTTTTCAGCATCTTCTGGGTACTTTTCTGCCAAAACAGTTTTTATTTTTTCTTTATCCCTTTGATTTTTTCCTTTGATTGCTTCATCATCTTTTTTGCCATGGCTAGCAAGGCTCATAAACAGGTCGCCAAGAAAATAGATCAAAAATCCACCTGCAATGATGATTCCGAGTGTGATCACAACTGTTACAATAACTGTGCTCATAATATTTCCCCTTTTTAATAGATTTTTTTGGTGGAGACGGCGGGATTTGAACCCGCTTCCAAAAAACTTGAACAAAGTTTTTCTACATGTTTAGTTTATGTTTTAGATCTTGTCAAAATTTAGTCCATAAACAAACGATTTTGACCAGTCTTTCATTTTTTCTGCAGCTATAAAGACAAATTTGCAGCAGAGTTTTGGCTAAGACTTAAGACCCAAGAATTGATAAGCCACATCAAAACCTGAGCCGTTCAAAAATTTTTGAACAAATTGTTTGTTAGGCAGCTAAAGCAGCAGCGTAACGATTTTCAGTGTTTGCGTTTATTTTCGCTGTCCATTTTTAGGTAGGCATGGACGACTACCACATGCTTTACGCTTTATTCAACGCTTCCTGTCGAAACCAATAACGCCCCCAAGGGTGTTAAAAGTTTTTAAGTTCACGCTCGATGTCCCGTTTGACTGCCTTTTCTTTCAGGACATCTCTTTTGTCATAAAGTTTTTTGCCTTTTGCAAGAGCGATTTCAATTTTCACAAGCCCTTTATTATAGTATGCTTTGGTTGGCACCAAGCCATACCCCTTTTCTTGCACTTTTCGCTCAAGTTTTCGGATTTCATCTTTATGCAAAAGCAATTTTCGATCAGGTCTTGTTTCCACCGAATTTGAAGGATTTTGCCAAGGCGGTATATAGCAGTTTTTCAAAATGGCCTCACCGTTTTTTATCACAACATAACTGTCTGCCAAATTGATTTTTCCTGCAAGCACCGATTTGACTTCATTGCCCTTCAAAACAACACCTGCTTCGATTGTGTCTGAAACGAAGAAATTGTAGTAAGCTTTTTTGTTGTTAAAAAGTATCTTCATCTCGCCTCCATTATATCATGTTTGTTTTGCAATTTCAATACCCTTTTTTAAAAAAAAGGCAAAATTATTGAAAATTTTCGACTTTTTTGCAATTTTTTCAATATTTTTTTGCCTATTTTACCATTTTTTAATTAAAAACTCAACTTTATGCAAGCACAAAATCAATCTTGCGAGTATAAATATTTGCGTTTGCAAGTTTAACTTTTAGCTTTTGACCAATTGAAAATGAGTGTGTTTGACCTTTAAGTTTGAGTTGTCGCTCAAAAAACAGATATTGATCCTGCGGCAAGTCTTCAAGTTTGACAAGTCCTTCAACTGTATTTTCAAGTTCAATAAAAATTCCAAAATTTGTTACTGAAGAAATAACCCCTTCAAATTCCTGCCCGATCTTGTCTTTCATAAGATATGCTTTCCAAAGGTCGTCAACCTCTCTTTCGCATTTTTCAGCATTTCTTTCAGTCAAACTTGACTGTTCTGAAGCACTTATTGCAAAATCATCAAGTTCTTCAAGCCTAGATTTTGTCAAATTTTTCTTGTGCAAAGTCTCTTTGATAATCCTATGAATTGTCAGGTCTGGATATCGTCTGATTGGCGATGTGAAATGGCAGTAAAATTTCAAGCCAAGACCAAAGTGCCCCAAACACTCATTTGAATATTTTGCTTTTTGCATAGATCTTAAAATGATGGTGTTTGCAGTTTTTTGATAAGTTTCGTTTTCAACCAAAGCCAAAAGTTTCTGATAAAATTTTGGTGAAATTTGTTCAGGAACCTGAGGAACTTTGACACCAAGGCCTTTAAAGAAGTCAACAACTGACAAAACCTTTTCTTTTTTTGGATTTTCATGCACACGATAGACAAAAGGTATTTGTTTGTCAAAAAAATCTTTGGCAACCGTTTCGTTTGCAAGCACCATAAAATCTTCAATCAATCTGTGAGCATCGTTTCTTTCACGACTTTTAAGGTCAACAGCCATGCCATTTTGGTCAAACACAAATTCAACTTCAGGGATTTCAAAATCAAGACTGCCTTCATTTTTGCGTTTCTCTTGCAATATTTTTGAAAGTTCCAGCATCATAAGAAAGTGTTTTCTCAATTTGCTAGCCTTAGCCGTAGTTATTTTACCTTGCAGTGCTGCGTAAACTTCGGTATAGGTCAGTCTTGCACAACTTTTGATCACACCTTCACAGATTTGATGAGAAACAACTGTGCCATTTTTGTCAACTTCCATTATACAAGAGAGAGTCAATCTTTCAACGCCTTCATTTAAAGAGCAAATACCATTTGATAGCTTGACTGGAAGCATTGGCAAAACAGATGTAGGAAAATACACACTTGTGCCACGATTGTAGGCTTCTTGGTCAAGAGCGCTATCATATTTGACATACTGCCCAACATCGGCAATATGAACAGACAAAACATAGTTGCCCTTTTCATTCTTTTTGATTGAAACCGCATCGTCAAAATCTTTTGCATCTTCGCCATCTATAGTGAAAACTATGTCTTTTGTAAAATCTTTTCTGCCCTTTTTCTGACTTTGCAAAACGTGATCAGAGATTTTCTTGCATTCTTCATTCACATTTTCTGGAAAGGTTTCGTAAAGATTAAACTGTCTGATAATGCCAAGCTCGCAGCTTTTGACATCGCTGATCTTGCCAAGATTTTCAATCACTTTTGCTCTTGGATTTTTGCCATCTCGCAAAACTTTTGCAACCACTCTGTCATCCACCCAAAAACCTTGACCAGAAAGGAGCTTGATTTTGAAAGGTATGTGATTGTTGTCTGGCTCTAGAAACAAGCTCTTGCCAACTTTGACAACCACACCCACAACATTGTCAACCGGTTTGTAAATTTTTTCAATTTTCCCATCGGCATCCTCGCCGTCATTTGACAAAACTTTGACAATCACTTCATCACCGTCAAGTGCATTCATGGTCATGTTTGCAGGGATAAAGATATCATTCATGTTTTGAACTTGAACAAACCCAAAACCTTTTGCATTGCCAATAAACTTGCCTTTCTCATAGCCATGAGAAGGAATTGTGATATATTTTCCTTTTCTGATTTCAAAAACGAGCCCCTCTTTTTCAAGTTTGCTAAATTCTTTTTTGATCTGCGAAAGCTCAATGTTGTAAGTTTTTGAAATAAAAGAAAAAAGATTGTTCAGCCCTGAATAAGCCAAACCCTCTTTATCTAAAAATTCTAAGATCTTTTTTCTGATCTGCATTTTTCTCCTTATGATTGTGGAACTGCATTGATCAGCAGTGAGCAGAAGAACAGTATTGTGCAGATAAATGCAATGCAAGCCATTGCGATTGTGATTTTCTTTAAGATGCCATCTCTAGATGCGCCTTTGTTTTGGGCATAGTAGCTTTCTTGCCCACCACCAGTGAAAGCATCAAGCCCACTGTTTGAATCATTTGATTGCATCAGTGTTGTGATGATCAAAACGATGGCACTTGCAATAATAAGCCCAAAAAGAACATATCTTAAAATTGGAAGAAATGTTGTCAAAAAGTCACTTTGAATTTCACTTGCTAAAAGTAAAGAAAAATTATACATAAATCACACTCCTTAAACTAAAGTCGCAAACCAGGCTATAAACAAAGCCACAATGATGAGAATGAAGATTTGTCCCCATAAAATTTTAACTTTTGTTTTGCCAAGAGAAGCTTTCAAAATATTCCATGAAATCAAAAGAGCAAGGCACCCCAAAACAACCAGCATCACAACAAGACCGGTATGCCCTAGCCCCTCTCTTATTGCAAAGCCCCAATCTTGAAACCAACCACAAAGTAAACTTACACTCATTTATAACCTCTTGGTTAAGATTATATCATGATTTTGAAAAAATTTCAAGGATTATTTGCTAAAAGATAGCATATAACAAAAAATATTATAGTTTTTACAGAAAAATAGTCAAACAAAATTAAAAAATTTTTTAATATTTTTTGTCAAAATATGTTCTGATAGAACAAAAATATTTTAAAATATTATTTATAACAATCCTGTCAAATAATTTTATGAAAACAAACAGTTGTGATATACTAATAAGCAGGAGCAATTATGAAAAACTTTTATCAAAGCAAACAATATTTCAGTCTGCTTGACAGATATTTCAATTGTGCAAATTATCTTTCGGTTGCACAGCTTTATCTTAAAGACAATCCTCTTCTTCGCAGACCTTTGACCATAGAAGATGTCAAATCAAAGGTTGTTGGACACTGGGGAACAGTTCCAGGGCAAAATTTTGTTTATGCACACCTTGACCGAGTGATAAAAAAATATGACCTTGACGTGATGCTTATTTCAGGTCCGGGACATGGCGGCAACTTTTTTGTTGCAAATTCTTATCTTGAAGGAAGATACAGCCAGGTCTATCCAGATGTTTCTCAAGATGAAAAGGGACTAAAAAAACTATGCAAACAGTTTTCCTTCCCTGGTGGAGTTTCAAGCCATGTTGCACCAGAAACCCCTGGCTCAATTCATGAAGGCGGCGAACTGGGCTATAGTCTAGCTCACGGTTTTGGAGCAGTTTTTGACAATAAAAACTTGATATGCGCAGTCATTGTTGGCGATGGCGAAGCCGAGACTGCTCCACTGGCAACATCGTGGCATTCAAACAAGTTTTTAAACCCCAAAAGTGATGGTGCAGTTTTGCCAATTTTGCATTTGAATGGATATAAAATCAGCAATCCTACCATTCTTGCAAGAATTCCAAAAAACCAACTCAAAAAATTGATGGAAGGCTATGGTTGGAAACCATATTTCGTTGAAGGCTCAGATCCTGTGAAAATGCATAGAAAAATGGCAAAAGCAATGGACAGATGCATTTTAGAGATAAAAAAGATTTGGAAAAATGCAAGAGAAAAAAATGTTTCAACAACTCCCGCCTACCCTATGATAGTTCTGCAAACGCCAAAAGGTTGGACAGGACCAAAAGAAGTTGATGGAAAGCAAATTGAAGGCACATTCAGGGCTCATCAAATCCCTGTTGAAATAAAAGATGAAAAAGATTTAAAAGTTTTAGAAAACTGGCTTAAAAGCTATAAAATTGACGAAAATTTTGACGAAAATGGCAAATTAAAAGCAAAAATTCAACAAATTCTTCCAACTGGCGACAGAAGAATCAGTGCAAGCCCATACGCCAATGGCGGCAATTTGTTCAAAGAGCTTAAAATGCCAAATTGGAAAGATTTTGCCGTAAAAGTGGACAAACCAGGTCAAGTTAAAGCTCAAGATATGAAGGTTTTAGGAAACTTTATAGGCGAAATTTTTAAGCTTAATGAAAATGAAAAGAATTTCCGAGTTTTCAGTCCCGATGAAGCGATGAGCAATCGTCTTTATGGAATGTTCGACAGCCAAAAACGAGATTTTAACGCAAAAATATTACCAAATGACGAGCTTCTTGCTCAAGACGGCAGAATCATGGATTCATATTTAAGTGAACATATGTGCGAAGGATGGCTTGAAGGCTATCTTTTGACAGGCAGACATGGAATGTTTCACACCTATGAAGCCTTTGCCCGAGTGGTTGATTCAATGGTGTCGCAGCACGCAAAATGGCTTAAAGTCTGCTCAAGCCTTGAATGGAGAAAGCCAATCTCTTCACTGAACATTGTTTTGACCTCAAATGTTTGGCAACAAGATCACAACGGTTATACTCATCAAGAACCAGGATTTATTGACCACATTGCAAACAAAAAGTCAGAGATTGTAAGAATTTATCTTCCACCAGATGCAAACTGTCTGCTTTCTTGCTATGACCACTGCCAAAAAAGCAAAAACTATATCAATACAATAATTGCATCAAAACATCCTTCTTATCAGTGGCTTGACTATGAAAGTGCAAAACAGCACTGTGCAAATGGCATCGGCGTTTGGGAGTGGGCAAGTGTAAAACCTCAAAATCCTGACATTGTTATCGCCTGCGCTGGCGACACACCAACTGTTGAAGCTCTTGCTGCGGTAAGCATCTTAAAAGAGCATTTCCCAAAGCTTAAAATTCGATTTATCAATGTTGTTGACATCATGAAACTTGAAAAGCACTCTCTTCATCCACATGGACTGACCGACAATGAATTTTTCAAACTCTTCACCAAAAACAAACCTGTGATTTTCAATTTTCATGGCTATCCAAAATTCATTTATGATATGCTTGCCCAGCGAAAAATCTTCAATTTTCAAGTGCATGGCTATAACGAAGAAGGCAGCATAACAACTGCTTTTGACATGAGAGAGCAAAACAAAATTGACAGATTTCATCTTGTGCTTGATGCTTTAAAACTTTTAGACATAAAAGATAAAGCTTTGGAAAATAAAATGCTGTCTCTTTTAAAAAAGCACAAAAAATATATTGTTGAAAATGGTAAAGATATCGAAGAAGTTGAACTTTGGAAGTGGAAATAAAACTTATTTGAAATGCTAGGTTGTTTAAATTAACAAAAAACTCTATCAATTAGATAGAGTTTTTTAATTCAAACAGCTTAAAAAATCGTTTAATTATACAAGAAACCTTTTATTATCATTTTTTCTGCTTCTTCTTGGCTAAGCCCCAAGCTCATCAATTTGACAAGCTGTTCTCCTGCAATTTTTCCAATTGCAGCTTCATGCACAAGCGACGCATTTTTGTCTGCGGCATTTATTTTTGGCGTTGAAACAATTTTTGCCCTGTCAAGCAAAATTCCATCACATTCAACATGAGCAAAACATTCACTCTTTCCGATCACATCAGACACAAACTCTT
>CALVNA010000024.1 GCA_944349535.1 uncultured Clostridia bacterium | reverse complement strand
CAACCAAATCGCTAAAGCCCTGCCAAACGCCACGCATAAGTGGCAAGCATTGAAACATTGGTGACGGTAAAGCACAGCATTATTTTGAATTTTTCTTTCTGAAACAGACCAATAGCAGTGGAAACAACAGTCAAAATACTTACAATTTGTGCAGCATCAAACAAACTCATAAGGCTATTCTACCCCAATTCGTCAAAAAAGTCAAGCAAAACGCTCGACTTGGTTTTTGCGATTTTCTTTGCACGCTTTGATAAAGGCCTTGAAAATTTTGTTGTGCTCTGGGCTTTTTTCAAACAAACTTTCTGGATGAAATCTGAGAGTAAAGTTGAATTTTTTGTCTGGCGCTTCCAAAACATCAAAATAGCCATCGTCACACACTGCCGCAACACGATAGTTTTCAGTCGGTTGCTTGATGGTGTAGATATGACGAGAGTTGACATCCATTTTTTGGCAGCCCACAATTTTGTAAAAGCGGCTTTTGCTGTCAATAAAAATTGGATGCACATAATCCACCCACATTTGATTATGCTTTTTTTGATTTTTCACACACTTAACGCTTCCGCCAAGTCCCCTTATCATATTGTTTTGTCCAGCGCAAATGCCAAGTGTTGGAATATCGTGGTCATAAGTATATTTTGCCACCCAAGACTCAAAGTGTTCTGAGTTTCTTCCGCCTTGCAAAACAATGCCGTCACAAAGATTGATTTGTTCAATCAAATATTGTTGCTCACGTTTGGTCAAGTTCCAATGCGTTTGATTTATCTTGTGAATAAAGCCAATTTCTTTTTCTGGCGACAATATTCCAATAGCGATTGCCCCATTTGCAAAAATTGCATTTTTCACTTCATCTCTTATTAAAGCATTTTGTCTTTTGTGTCCATTTTTTTCAAGGTGTTTTGCTATAATCCCTATAATAATCGGTCTTTCCATGTTTTTCCTTTATTACTATTACTTCATCAACAGGTCGCTTATCCTGTTTTTCTCATTAGGCACTTCTTCTGACTTCATTTCTTTATGGAGCTAACGACGGGGATCGAACCCGCGACCGCGTCGCACTGCTTTCTTTTCTGTCGATTTGTCCTTGCAGGCCAAATCTCGCCTTGCGAAAGAGTGCTCCTTTTCCCAAAAATGCTCGGCATTTTCAGGAACCCTTTATCAACAGGTCGCTTATCCTGTTTTTCTCATTTAGCACTTCTTCTGACTTCATTTCTTTATGGAGCTAACGGCGGGGGTCGAACCCGCGACCGCGTCGCACTGCTTTCTTCTTCGGCAGTTTGCCCTGCGGTCAAACTTTGACCTTGCGAAAGAGTGCTCCTTTTCCCAAAAATGCTCGGCATTTTCAGGAGCCCTTCATCAACAGGTCGCTTATCCTGTTTTTCTCATTAGACACTTCTTCTGACTTCATTTCTCTATGGAGCTAACGGCGGGAATCGAACCCGCGACCTGTTGATTACGAATCAACTGCTCTACCGACTGAGCCACGTTAGCATATGGTGCATTATGCACCATTTTTTTATTTTTTTCTAATTCACTTCAACGTCTTCAAAATCGTTGGAGCCATTTAATCGCATACTACCACCAGCCCTAGTAGTATGCATGACATAATAGACACAAGTTATTGATTTTATAAAACTTCAACAAGGTTGAATGACACTTTTTCATCTTGCTCATCTTTGTCAAGAACTTGCACTCTAACCTCTTGGTCAAGTTTGACAATTTCATAAATTTGGCGGTTGTTCTCTTCAGTTGCATTTTTGATGTGAAGCAGTCCGCTTGCTCCATTTTCCAGTTTTATGATTGCGCCAAATTTCAAGATTTTGACAACCACTCCTTTATAAATCTCTCCCACCTTCAGCTGTTTGATTGCTGCAAGTTTTGGGCTATCCTCAAGCGCTTTTAATGAAAGTGCAACTTTTTTGTTGATTCTGTCGACCTCAATCACTTTGAACTTGAGCTCTTGCCCCACTTTTATCACTTCTTCTGGTGAAGAAATGTGTCTGTAAGAAATATTTGAAATATGCAAGAAACAATCAACGCCATCCACTTCAACAAAAGCTCCATAAGGCATAATCTTTTTTATTTTTCCTTTGACAATTTTGTTGATAAATATTGAATTCCAAAAAAGCTCTTCATTTGTTTTTTGAATTTGCTCTTCCAAAAGTTTTATGCTTGCAATTATTTTCTTTTCTTGCTTATCAATTTCAGTAACAACTGCTTCAAACTGTCTTCCAACACATTTTCGTTTGTCGTGAAATTTGATTGAAACTTCATTGTTTGGCACAAAAATTTCATACTCACCCATTTTAGATATGATGCCATCATCGTTATATGAAGACGGCACAAAGGAAAATGTGCTGCCAAGTTTTAATCTTGAAGCATTTTGAGTTTGCAATATCTGATTATCCGCTAGGTCTTTTGAAACTTCAATCATGCCTTCTTCATTTTTTGAGTTTGTTATCACAACTTTAAAACGATCACCAATCAAAATTTTGTCAAAATCTTGAACCTCACCTTTAGGCAAAAAAGCATCATTCTTGCCGCCGATGTTAAAGATTGCCCCATCATTTCTTTTAATAAGCACAACCCCATCAAACATCTGACCTTTTTTGTAAGAAGCAAAAGTCTTTTCTATTGCATCTAAACTAAACTTTTCATCCTTCACTTGTTTGTCATCCATAATCAATCCTTAAAAATCTTTAAAAAAATTTTAACAAATTATTTCTTTTTTGTCAAAGCATTCAACTGACTTTCTCTAAGTTCGTTTATTTTTGCAGCCACAATATCACTAGCTTGAGTCAAAATTTCATTGTCAAGCTTTTTACCATAAAACTCTTCAAGCAAAAAAGGCTTGCCGATAATCACTTTATTTCTTCTCCAAAATTTTGGCTGTTTTGCAATAAACATTGGCACAATTGGCACTTTTGCTTTGATTGCAAACATCGCAACGCCATGCTTGACTTGCCCAAGTTGCATATCGTCATTGTGATTTCTTGTGCCTTCTGGGAAAATCACAAGTTTTTTGCCCTTTTTTAAAATTCTCATGCAATTTTTAATAGCACCAACATCAGTGGCTTGTCGATCAATTTCAATCGCCCCAACGCTTTTCAAAAAAGATCCAAAAAGTTTGTTTTTGAAAAGTTCTTTTTTGGCAAGATAAAACTTTTTCTCCCATGTATGCACTGCCAAAAGCACAGCATCAAGATTTGAAGTGTGATTGCTTGCAATGATGCATGGACCTTTTGGTATGTTTTCTTTGCCTATAAATTTGGTCGGATAGCTCAAACGAATTGGCACAGCCAACAAGATTTGCACAAAATGAAACATAAATTCTCCTTTTATTTTAAGTTTACAGCACATGAATATGCAGTGGCAAATGCCGAAGTTAAATTATATCCCCCTGTCAAGCAATCGACGGCTAAAACTTCGCCGATAAAATATAACCCCTTCTGCAATTTGCTCTCCATTGTCTTTGGATTTATTTGATCAAGCACAACTCCGCCTGAAGTGATAATGCCGCTGTCTAAAGGATACAGACTTTTGAAATTCAAAGTAAAATTTTTGACAAGAGCAATAAAATCTTTTCGCCCAGCCGCGGTAAATTCATTTACTTTTTGGTGAGAATCTATTTTCAACCTTTGCAAAAGCACTTCACCGACCGACCTTGGCAAAAACAGGTTGACAAAATTACCCATCGTTTTGTTTAAATTGTTTTGAACATCTTTTAGCACTCTTTTTTCAAGCATTTCTTTTGTTAGTGCCGGTTTAAAATCAATCGCAAGTTCAATTGCTTTTGCTCTGTTTATAAAACTTGACATCGTCAGAGCAATTGGTCCTGAAATCCCCCTGTCTGTGAAAAGCATTTCCCCAAAAAAAGAAAATTTTTTGCCATCTGCAACAGCGTTCAGGCTGACATTTTTAAGGGTTACACCTTGAATTTGTTTGATAAATTTATCCTCAAGTTCAATTGGAACAAGACCAGGTTGTATCGGCATAATTTTATGCCCAAAGGCTTTTGCAAACTTGTATCCATCACCACTGCTTCCTGTTGAAGAATAAGTTTGTCCGCCAGTTGCAACAATCACTCTGTCAAAATAATATACTGCTTTTGAAGTCAAAATTTTAAAAAGATTTTCTGAGGCAACAAAGCAAATATCAAGCACTTCTTCCTTAAGTTTGATTTGACAATTGCTGCAAAATTTTTGCAAGGTTTTTATTACATCGCTCGACTTATCACTTGCTGGAAAAACCCGTCCGCCTCGCTCAGTTTTTGTTTTCAAACCATGTTTTTCAAAAAAATCTATAATATCCTGTGGGCTAAACTGATGAATGCTTGAAAACATAAACTTGCTTCCATTGACAGTGTTTGCCAAAAACTGTTCTTGCGAGCAATTGTTTGTCAAGTTGCAGCGTCCTTTGCCAGTTATGTATAATTTCTTACCACATTTTTCATTTTTATCAAATATGGTAACTTCATGTTTTTCAGACAAAATTCCCCCTGCAAACAAGCCAGAGGCACCCGCGCCTATTATTGCAATCTTCATTCCTGCCTCACAAGATTGTCAAGCTCCTGAGTTGTCAAATCACGAAAATCTCCTCGTTTGACTCCGCCAAGTTTCACATTTCCAATTCGAACCCTTTTAAGCAATTTGATTGTTTTTCCGATTGCCTCAAACATCCTTCTGACCTGCCTGTTCATCCCTTCATCAATAACCACTGAAAGTTTTGTGGTCTTTCCATCGCTGGAAAGAAATTCAACTTTGGCAGAAGGCATACGCTCGCCGTCAATCACAACACCTTTTCTTAAAACTGCCAGCTCGCTTTCTTTGATTTGACCTTCGATTGTGACATGATATTCTTTATCAACTGAATATCTTGGATGTGCAACTTTGTTTGCAAAATCGCCGTCGTTGGTCAAAATTATAAGGCCTTCAGTGTCATAATCCAACCTACCAATTGAAAACAATCTCTCCCCTTGAGGCAGAAGGTCATAAATGGTTTTTCTGCCCTTTTCATCTTTTGCAGTGCAAGCATACCCTTTTGGCTTGTTGAGCTTTATATACACAAAAGAAGAAGGAAGCAAAATTTGTCTTCCTTCATAGAAAACTTTGTCTTTTTTCTCATTTATAACTGTGCCAAGCTCACTAACTACCTTTCCATTGACTGACACAAGCCCTTCTTGGATGAGCTGATCGCATTTTCTTCTTGAGGCTATTCCTGCTGAAGCTAAAAATTTGTTTAATCTCATAACCTTTTACCACTGGGCAAGAACATCATACAGTTTTTGCCACAGCGAATTTCTCCTTACACAATCTATTGTAAATATTTTTTCGGAGAAATGCAAGTTTTTATTAAGATAAATTTCAACCTTTCCAACTTCCTGCCCTTTTTCTACCGGTGCTTCAAGAATATCTTGCAATTGATAACGAATTTCAACACTTGTCATTTCATCATCTCTTAGCGGATAATAGCAATGCCCCATAGTTGTAAGCCCCACTGTGTCAGTTCTGCCATTTGCAACCGAAATAAATTCTGGCAATTTGTAAAAACTTGTCAAATCATAGAGCTTATATTGCAAAAATGCTTGCTGCATCAAACTTGAGCATTCTTCAAACATAGGCCCGCAATTGAGCACAACACACACAACATTCATTCCATCTCGCTCAGCACTTGAAACAAGACATCTTCCTGCATCATCAGTAAAGCCTGTTTTGACTCCATTGCAACCGACAAAGCTATTCAAAAGTTTGTTTTTGTTTTTCAAATATCTAGTTTTTCCATCGGTATTTGTGATTTTTGTGTTTTTTGTTGAAACAATTTCTTTGAAGGTTTCATTTTGCATTGCATAACTTGTGATAAGTGCAAGATCATAAGCTGTTGTGTAGTGAGACTTTGAATCTAAACCATGGGTGTTGTCAAAGTGCGAATTTGTTGCACCAATTTTTTTTGCAGTTTTGTTCATAAGTTCAACAAATTTATTTAAACTGCCACAGACATGTTCACCAATTGCAACGGAGGCATCATTGCCAGAGATAAGCATCAAACCATAAAGCAGTTGTCTTGTTGAAAATTTTTCCCCTTTGCGTAAATACAGGCTAGTGCCAGGCACTCCGACAGCTTTCGGGCTTATCTCAAAAATTTGATCGAGATCATCACAATTTTCAATAGCCGTTATTGCTGTCATAATTTTTGTTGTTGAAGCCATTGCCAGCTTGGAATCCATATTTTTGCTTTGCAAAACCCTTTTGGATGAACTTTCCATAACGCACATAGCGTTTGCTTGAGAATAATCGGCAGCCGAAGCTTTGGGAGTCATGGAAAAAAGCAGCCCACCAAAAATGGCTGTAAAAACAAACAAGAATACAAAAACTAAACACGTAAGCCTAATCATCTTCATAATCGTTACCTGATTTTTCTCCATTTTTATTCATTTTGTTTAAAAGGCTGTTGAACAAATTTAGCACAGTTTGATAAAGTGTTTTGTTCTCAACATTGACAAAGCTTATTTCTCCATCACTTTCAATCAAAAAACCAACTGGCGCAACACTCATACCGCCGCTTGAACCACCTGCCATGGGAAAATGTCTTGCAACACGCCTTGCTGATAAATCAGCATATTCGCCACCACCCACAACATAGCCAACACTGACTTTTGAAATTGGAATGATGGTTTTCCCGTTTTCAGTTACCACTGCATCGCCAATCACAGTGCTTGAATCCACAATGGTCTTTATCTTTTCCATTGCACTGTCAATAAGTTTGTTGATTGACTTGTCTTCTTCAAACTTCATTTACTCCCCCTTAGCTGAAACAGTCTGTTCAAATTTTTGTTTTGCAATTCTATTAGTTATAATGAGCGAAACAACAAAAGAATATACGGCATCAAACAAAGAAAGTGAAATGTTTGATTTAAAGGCAAACTCAAGAACTTGCCTGTTGTAAGAGACAGTGTCATATACAGCCATAGATGCCGTGGGTCTGGTGTTTTTTAAACTGGTAAAAAATATCAGCATAAAAAGGTTTATAGCTCCTGCCAGCATTGCGGAGGCAAAGGCATCTTGCACGCCAACATTGTAAAAAAGGAAAAGTTCTTTCAGTCTGGTTTTGCCTTTTATTTGATTTGCCAGCACTTTGGTAAAAATCACTTCTTTGCTGTCAAATTCAATTTCTGTCGAAGAGGAAGTTTTGTCATCTTGCAACAAAATTTTGCCTTTTTTAAGCCAAAATTGTTGATGCATCAGCTTTTTCTTAAACAAAAAGATTGCAAAAGCGCCATTTTTTTCTAGCAAATTGCAAGAGAATTTTAATTTTATTTTTAACGGCAACATGAAGATTACAATTATGGCAAAAGGAATAAACAGATAATAATTCATCTTAGCACCTCCGCCAAAGCTTTTGAAATTATATAAGAGATGTTTTCAACATTTTCTTTGATGTCTTTAGGCGCAAGCAAAAGCTGATTATCAAAGCCAAAAGATTTCGCATCAATCATAAAAGGAACGCCGATTGAAAAACATGGAACGCCTATGGTTTGCTTGCAAATTTTGTTGTTTGAATGATTTATTGCACTGCCTGGCGTCATACCAGTTGTGGTAAGCTGCAATGAGCATCCTAGTCTTGAAAGTGAATTTGTGCAAAGCGAATCTATCACAATCACAAATGTTATCGAAAGTTTGTCAACCAACGCCTTGACAATATCAAAAGTTTCAATTCCTGTTTGATATTGCACATTTGGGCATATCTTTTTGAATTTTGTGTCAAAAAAAAGCTGACTGTTGCAAACCTGAACACCCAACCTATCCGCCCATATTTCTGGGTTGCCAAGACCTACAAGCAAAGTGTTTGATTGGTCAATTTTGCTCTTTTTTAACAAAAATAAAAGTCTTTTTTTAAGCAGCTGACTGACATAATCAAAACATTCTTTATCAAGATACGGCAAAATCGGAGCATTGATGATATAATAGTCGCCCTTATCAAATCCCGTTTCACGACTTTGTTTTTCATCATAAATATGTAAAGAAAGCAAATCAATATCGTATTTTTTTGCTTTTACTTTTTTATAACCAAGTTTTTGAAACTCATATGAACATTCGTCGATAAGGTCAATCATAGAAATTATTTTGTTAGTTTTTAAAAAAAATATTTATTTTTGCTTGATTTTCCAAAAAGTTTATGCTACACTTATATAGACATTTTAAAGGAGAAAATCATGCCAAACATTAAATCAGCAGAAAAAAGAGTTAAAATCATTGAAAAGAAAACACTTCAAAACAAATCTGTAAAATCAAAAATTTCAACTTACGCAAAAAAATTCAAAGTTGCTGTTGCAAACAAAGACGTTGCTGCCAGCGAAGCTGCTTTCAAAGATGTTGTGTCTTTGCTTGATAAAGCTGCTTGCGATAATGTTATCCACAAAAACAGTGCTGACAGAAAAAAAGCTCACTATGCAAAAATGCTTGATGATCTTAAAGCAGCAAAATAACTGATGAATATGTGGCAGTGTGCCACTTTTTTTTGCCATACAAAAAAAGCACGAACACTCGTGCTTTTTTTCATCTAAAAATTGATTCTTGAAATAGAAATATCTTCTTGATAAGTCTTCATAGGCTCGCATTGTTTGTCAAACGCAATTAAAAACTCCATGTATGTTTCGAAATATCTGCTCGCCTTTACAAGCCTTATTTTATCATTATCTGTCAGTATGGCTTTTTGAAGTTCCAGTGTTTTATTGCTGCCATCATGTTTAAAACAATCAACCAAAAAAGAGCAACTCGTTTTAGCATCTTCTTCATTTAAAAAATAAATTGATTTTGTTTTGATTTTGCCTTGGCTTTTTTCAGTTGTTATTTCAATTTTGTATGCTTTTGTATTTTCCATTTTACTTCTCCTTTGCGTAGTATTATAATAAAGCAATACAAAAACTTTGTCAATAACAAATAAGTAAAAAAACATAAAAACTGCTGAGCCAATAACTCAGCAGCTTCAAATTTTAGTTTGCAATCTTAATATTTCAAGTCAATAAGACCAAATTTGCCATCCTTTCTTCTGTAAAGAATGTTAACCCTTCCGCTTTCTGCATTCAAGAAAGCAAAGAAATCATGTCCAAGCCTTTCAATTGCAAAACGAGCTTCATCAACAGGCATTGGGTCAAGGTTGAAAGTTTTGGTCTTGTAAATTGCAGGAAGCTCTTCTGGAGACTCTTCCAAAAATTCATATGGAAACTCTGGCACGATTGTTTTGCTTTTTTTCTTGCCTTTTTTCTTTTCATTGTATCTTACAATTTGTTTTTCGAGTTTTGGAAGTGCATAATCAATGTTGCTATACATATTATCACTTGCAACTTCACATCTGAAAAGCAAGCCTTTGCTTGAGATTGTTATTTCAAGCTTGTCTTGTTTTGCAACTTTGTAAAGCACAACTTTCGCAGCTGGGTTGTCGTCAAAATATTTGTCAAGTTTTGCAAGTTTGTCTTCAATAATTGTTTTGATTCTTTTTGTAGCCTTATAGCCACCCCTTTCTAAGATGTCAATTTTCATATCTATCCTCCTGGTCATATTTTAACAAACAAAGCTTAATTTTCCAAACAAATTTCACAAAAATTCAAATCTTTTATTCTCTTTCGTAATCTTTGAAATCAACTGTTTGGTTTAGTTTTTTCAAATAGTTTGCCAGGTTTGCAAAAGCCTCTTCAATATTTTGCTCTATGCTTTCGCCTTCTTGACAAACTCTGTATTTGAAAACTCCTGTTTTTAAATCGAAAGTAAAACTGTCTGCACCGATTTTTGCTTTAAACGATATTGGCTTTTTTATAAAGTCCTTAATTTGTTCAAAGTTTTGTTTGACCAACTCAATTTGTTTTGCAGTTGGCTTATATTTATTAGCTCCTGTGATTCTCATAATTAACCTTTTATTCATTTTCAAAAGAAAGCAAATTGTCTTTCACATCAATCACGATGGTCCCTTCATTTTTAAGTTTGCCCATCAAAATCATTTCTGCAATGTTATCTTCGATTTCTTGCTGTATGAAGCGTTTAAGTGGTCTTGCACCATACTCAGTGTTTGAGCCCTTTGCTACAACATAGTCAAGCGCATCCTCTGTGATTTTTAGCGAAAGATTTTTTTCTTTTAAGCGTTTGTTAATGTTTGAAATCAAAATTTTTGCAATCTTGACAAGATCTTCGTGCGACAGTGGTTGGAAAACGCAAATCACATCAATTCTGTTGATAAATTCAGGTTTAAATTTGTGTTTTAATGCATCCATATAGATTTTGTTTGTATCAATTTCTTCGTTTTCTTCGCCGCCAAATCCTAGGCTTCTTCGATGCTCGCGCACTTCGTTTGCACCCAAATTGCTTGTCATTATGATGATTGTGTTTTTGAATGATACAGTTCGGCCTTGCCCATCTGTAAGTCTTCCATCATCCAAAATTTGCAAAAGAGCATTAAAGATGTCTGGATGAGCCTTTTCTATTTCATCAAAAAGCACAACAGAATATGGATGTCTTCTGACAGCTTCAGTCAGTTGACCGCCCTCTTCAAATCCAACATAGCCTGGAGGCGATCCAATCAATTTTGACACTGAATGAGACTCCATATATTCACTCATATCAATTCGAACGATGTTGTTTTCGTCATCAAACATAGCTTCAGCAATCGCTTTGCAAAGCTCGGTTTTGCCCACACCAGTTTGCCCCATAAACAAGAAGGAGCCGATAGGCCTTTTTGAATCTTGCAGACCAACTCTTGACCTTCTTATAGCTTTTGCCACAGCACTGACAGCTTCATTTTGCCCAACAACTCGTTTGTGCAAAATATCTTCAAGATGAAGCAATCGATCTTTTTCACTTTCTGTGATTTTGGTCACTGGAATGCCCGTCCACTTTGCAACCACTGCAGCAATTTCATTTGCTCCAATAGATTTATTTACAGCTTTCTCACTTTTGCCAAAAAGTTTTTCGTTTTTCTTTTTTAGATCATTTTCAAGATTTATGATTTCAGATTGCAATTTTGCAGCCTTTTCATAATTTCTTTGCAAACTTGCTTCATCTCGGCTTGCTGAAAGTGATTTTATCTTTTCTTCCAAGCTTCGAATTTCTTGTGGCTTTACAGTATAATTCACCTTCGCTTTGCTGCTTGCTTCATCAATAAGGTCGATCGCTTTGTCAGGCAAGCTTCTGTCAGAGATATATCTATCTGACAACACCGCAGCAGCCTCAATAGCCTCATCAGTTATGGTTATTTTGTGGAATGCTTCATAGCTATCTTTAAGCCCTTTCAAAATTTGAATGGTCTGTTCAACGGATGGCGGATTAACCATTATTGGTTGGAATCGGCGCTCAAGAGCTTTGTCTTTTTCAATAAACTTTCTATATTCATCTGTGGTAGTTGCACCAATAGTTTGCATCTCTCCTCGAGCAAGATAAGGTTTTAACATATCAGCAGGCGATGTTTCACCTTTCTCACTTCCAGCTTGAGCAAGTGTGTGAATTTCATCAATAAAAACAATGATATTTTTGCTAGCAATGATTGTTTCGATGGCATCTTTCAATTTTTCTTCCATGCTGCCACGATATTTTGTGCCTGCCATCAGCCCC
>CALVNA010000023.1 GCA_944349535.1 uncultured Clostridia bacterium | reverse complement strand
CAGTCAGCGGAGCAGAAAATGTTGGTGGTGTGATTGGCTTAATAGGTTCAAGCGAATCGTATGTGGTCAACACCTTTGCCGTTGGCTCAATCAGCGGCACAACCAATGTTGGTGGTGTGGTCGGCAATTCACAAGGAAACAACCACATTGGAACAAACCATTATGGCGGCAGCATACCATCGTCTATTCCATTTATTGGAAATTCAACCCAGATTAATGATGATGCGTATATTGCTGATCTTGATGAAAAAGCAAAACAGCAATCTTTCTTTGAAGATTATGATGTTTGGGACGGTATGTATATATGGGATTTTGCAAAAGTTTGGACCTTTAAAACTGGTGAAAACGATGGCTATCCTGTGTTTAGTGATGTGCAAACATGGATTGATGCAGGAATTAGGGGCACATCATTTGGCGGCGGCAGCGGCACACAAGATGACCCTTACATCATTTCATCAGCACAGGAACTTGCCTATCTTTCCTACATGATTTATACCTCGCAAGCGCCATATACAACTGAAAAGGTTTCTATTTTCTCATTTCCATTCTTCTATCAAAACACCTATTTCAAGCAAACAGCAGATATTGATTTGTCAGCATATTATTGGTCGCCAATCGGAGCTTCTTCAAATGCAACAACAACTGCAATAGGCAATATCTTTGCAGGGCATTATGATGGCGGCGGCTATACAATTTCTGGATTAAAGACTTTAAACGGCCCATCACTTGAATATGCAAACCAGGCATTGTTCGGGCTTTTTGGGGCTGCAAATTATCCTGCAAGCATTTCAAATGTGATTCTTGAAAACACAGACATTACAGGCAGAATGACTGTGGCTGGGTTGGTCGGCACAGTAATCAATTCAGATGAAGGCAACACGGCGACAATCTCAAATTGCCACCATTACGGCAACTTGTATCTTGGTAATTATGAAGCGGCAAACAATGTTGGCGGAATTGTTGGAATCAATTTTGATGTTGCAGGCAACCTTGTGCTTGAAAATTGCTCAAATGCAGGGAATATTGATGTGGCAAACGAGCAAGCCAATGCTGGCGGCGTTGTTGGACATTGGACAGGCAACCTTAGCGCAACAAACATTCAATCTTTTGCAAGCATATCTGGCGGACAAAATGTGGGAGCATTTGCTGGAGCGCTTAATCTTTCAGCTTATCTTTCAGCTGACAAAACAGTAACTGTTGAAACAGCTCTTTTGACAGGCACTCTTTCTGGAACGAATGTTGGCGGTTTTGCAGGCTCGATTGAAACGCAAACAACAGCAACTTCAAACACAGTTACGGTCAGCCGTGTTGGTTATGAGGTTGATATAATCTCAGCAACAACTGCTGGGGTGATTGCTCCTTCAATAAGTGGCAGCAACATCAGTTTTGCAAATTCTTATGCAATCATTGATGCTTCACAAACAAGTATAAGTCAGTTTATCACTCAAGCTGAAGGAATGACACAAGACAGCAGTTTGTATTATGTTGAAACCGCAAGTGGAGAAAATCGTTATTACGCAGGCAATGATTTTTCAGATTTTGTTTGGGTGGATGACTCTCCTTGTCCAATTATGGCGGATTTTGTCTGGATGGGTGAAGATTTGTTGAGAATATACTATGAAACTTATGGTGAAGGCTATATGACAAATCTGATTACCTCTTCCGGTTCAGGTTGGCAAGCTATTGCTTAAAAAAAGACAGCAACATTGCTGTCTTTTTTGTTGTTTATGCTGCAAGTTTTTCAGCAATTGAGTTGTCAATTAGTTCTTCAAATTCTGGAGCATAATCTGTGCCTTGAGTTGAGTTTATGATATCCAGCAATTTATCAAAAGACTGCTGGCTCATGATCATGTCATCACTCCAGGCATCAATTGAAATATATTGCTCGATTGCTATTTGAAGTTCAGCTTCGCTCATCCCAACAAAAGTTGAAGTAAGGGCTTTGGCAACGGTTGCAGAGTCATTATCAAGGATATATCGATAGCCATCCTTGACTGCTTTCAAAAATTTTTCTGCCTGCTCGCTGTTGTTTTCAAGATAGCTTGATTTTGTTGCAAAACAGGTGTAAGGAATTTCACCTGAAACCTTGCCTACCGCAGAAACAACATAGCCTTTTCCTTCATTTTCAAGTGTTGTTGCATTTGGCTCAAAAAGAGTGCAGAATTCATTGCCTGAAGTTTGAAATTCGCTTGCAATGTTGTTGAAAGCAACATCAGTGCGCAGGTTTACCTGCCCAGCAGCCAAGTTTTCGCCTATCGTCAAGCCTGCATTTTTTATGACATATTCAAGTGTCATTGCAGGAAGTCCACCAGCTCTGCCACCTATGATTGTCTTGCCTTTAAGCATTTGAAGATTGAATTCTTCGTTAAGTTGATCTCGAGAAACAATAAAAGAACCGTCTTTTTGCGTCAGTTGTCCAAAAACAATAGGGTGGTCTTGAGATCTCGAAGAATAGATGACTGTTTCAGGACCAGCCAAGATTATATCAGCGCTGCCACTGAGAAGTGCAGTCATAGATGCGTCAGAGCCTGTTGCTGTTTCAATGGTTACTTCAAGCCCTTCGTCTTCAAAATATCCCATATTTAAAGCCACATAAAGTGGAGCATAAAAGATACTTCGTGTAACTTCATTTAATCGGATTTTGTTTGCATCTGAGCTTCCGCAGCCCACAAATGCAAAGCAAGAGAGAAGACAAACCATCAAGCAGCAAATCAAGATTGAAAGTTTTTTTGTTTTTTGCATTTTTCCTCCTCACAAAAATAGTTTATGAGAAGTCCGGTTTTTAGGTGCTTTGTTTTTGCATCAAAACAGTGCCTTCTGCAACCCTTATGAAATAAGTTTGACTTTTAGCATTGCTTTGCCAATCAACTTTTATCTCAATTTGTTGATTTTGAGAAGTGATAAGCGGAAAAAGTTCAATTTCGCCTGTTTTTTCTCCATTTAAATATATGAATTGCAAAAAAGGGGGATTTTCTTTGCCATCAACAAACACGCTGATGCCTTCGTAATTTTCAACACTTGATGGTGGGGAGATTCTGACTCCAATTCGGCAGCCTTCTTCTCTCCAGCCTTTTGCCTGGTTGATTTGATAAAATTGCACAACTTCTCCTTCGCCGCCAAATGTTGCTGTATGGTTGAAATCATCGTAAGAAAATGACAGATTCCCACCAATTTGCAAATGATCTTGTTCAACATTTCCGTAAGGCAGATTTTGCTGGCATGAGCACAGCAGTGGAAAAGATAAAAAGACAATCACTAAAAACAATTTTTTCATATTTTTAGTTTTCTGCAATTTTTGTTTTTTTATCACGAGCAGATGTGAGTTGAACTTTTAAAACATCTGAGCGTTTCAATGAATATTTTGAGAACATCATAATTGCAAGCGACAAGAAAATTGTGCATCCGAAAAATACAATCATTCCAAGACCATTTTGAACTGAAAGTGCTTGCAACGGCTCTGATGAGTCAAATTTGATGATGTCAAGCAAAAAGCCAATTATCAAAAGTGCGATTGAGTTGGCAAGATTGTATGTGAATGTGAAAAAACCTGTATATGACCCTGCATTATTATTGCCCGTCTTCATAATTTCAAGTGTTACGACATCGGCATACATTGAAAATGGAAGGCTGTACATTGCACCAGCACCAATTCCGCAAAAAACTAGGCAGGGCATTGCAATATAAAACATTGTTTCAACGGGAATATACTGCCGGAAAAGAAAGGTCAAAACAATCAAAAAAACTCCGAAAATGATTGTTGTAAGAGAGTAAATCAGTGCTCGTTTTTTGTCTAGCCGCTTGGAAATATACACCCAGAGCGGCTGCGAGAGAATAGCTCCACCAAAAAGGCAAATGAGAACGATTGAAATTTGTGGGCTTGAAAAATGATAACAATATGTGAACAGGTGAAGACCCACTGACGTCAAAAATGCAGAAGATATTGTTGCAAATGAATAGCCGAGTATCACATTTCTGAAATCTTTTTTCTTTAAAATATTGAAATATCCGTTTACTAGCGAGGAAAATCTAAATTTTTCTTTGACTGTTTGACTTTGATATATTTGATTTTTGCGAACATATTTAAGGCAGGAGAAAATCATTATTAAACCGAAAAAGAGCAGGAGTGCAGAGTTGATAAATGCAATTTTTATATATCCACTTTGACTGTGAGATGCCTGTATGCTGATTGATATGGAAGGCATGAAAAAATACATTAAAATGCTTGGCAAAACCATCCCTATGATTGAAAACACTGTTTTAAAGCCTTGAATTTTTGACTGTTCGTTATAATCTGGTGCAATGTCAATTGCAAGAGCGGCATAAGGTGTTCCAAAACAGGTGTTGGCGCTTTCAATAGCCAGCATACCAATAAGCAGCCACAAAAATTTGCCAAACTCTGGCAATGATGACGGCATCGACCAAATACAAATATTGAGAAGGGCTATTATGAAAATTCCAAAAAACATAAAGCCTAGTCGCTTGCCAAAAAACCTGTTGTTTGTGTTGTCAGACAGATGCCCGACAAGTGGATCGCTGACACCATCCCAAAGAGATGAAATGGCGATCGCGATGCCCACAAGCGAGCCAGAAATTCCCATCACAGAAGTGCCAAAAAACATGATAAAATTGTTCAATGTTTGTGACATTGAACTATAGCCTAGTCCGCCAATTCCATATAAAAATTTGTTGCGAAACTTGAGTTGAGATTTCACAACAATAAATTATGAATACTTGAAAATAAATATAACTTATGCTTATCTGCTTATTAGCTTATCTTCAGGCAAAATCACATAACCTTTTGCTTTCTGACAAAGTGGACAATTTTTCCAGCTTTGTTTGTCAGTGACAAAATTTCCACAATTTGAGCAAACCCAAGCTAAAGGGGTGGAATTTTTATAAAGAAATCGATTGTTATAGTTTTGGGCAAGCGTTTTCAAAATTTTATAATGTTTAAGCGATACCTTTGCAATCAGCTCAAACACCGATGAGATTTTTGAAAAACCTTCATCTTTGGCGACAACAGCAAATTGAACAAACAAATTTGTGCCTTCAAATTCCTCTATCACAGCAGCACGATTAAGTGAAGTTTTGATTTCATTTTTTTCAAAAGGATAGCCTGCTTCAATCACCACATTATCCTTTTTCTGCAAATTATTCTCAAGCATTAAATCATACAATCTTTGAGCTTGTCCGATTTTATGCTTGCCCATTTCTTCAAGCAGTTTTGCAAGATAGTGCATTTGATCACTCAAAGCATCCTTTGACATAAATTGAAGTCTTGCTCCATCTTGGCATAGACCTGCAAATGCTCTTGCAATATTTTGTCGCGTTTGACTTGAACCAAAATCCATAATTACTCCTTTTTTTAATGTATTTCCTAAATAAAGACAGATAAACATTTGATTTTTTTTGTTTATTTTAGTAAACTAAAAATAGGAGAAATAAAAATGAAAGATTTTTCAACTCTAGAAAATGAGAATTCAGAAAAACATCATTACTACATAATCGGCAAAGATGAAAAAAAATTGATTGAAAAGCTTGAACAGCATTTGAACTTTTATACCCTTCGTTATGTTCAAAATTTTTTAGGGCGAGAAATAATATATGATGTTCCAAACAATATGCTTTCAAATGCAGGCCTTGTGCTTTCCAAACAATATGAAGATGACGGCGGCGTTTTCTTCAAAGTGCGAAAAATCAGTTTCTTGCCAAAATCAGTCAACCGAAAAAGCAAAAAATTCTATTTGGCTGAATGTTCGGGCAGGGAAGAGCCAAAAGACTTTCCAATTCAAATTGCTAATGCCATTCAATCATCTTTTTCTGAACCTTTCACAATCGATTTGGTTTCGATTGTAAGGCAAACTGTGCCGAAAATCGAAATTTTGGTGCATGGCAAAAAATATCACATTATTGGCGGCTTTGGTTATAAAGCCAGACTCATTTTTGAAAAAACGCAGTATAAAGATTTGATAAGCGGCAAAAAAGTCAGCAAATATGGGGTAACATTTATTGCTCCAACAGGTCGAAAAAACGAAAAGTATAACAATGAAATTTTGTCTATCATAGATAAATATTGCACCGAACTTGTTCCATACAAGCAAACACGTTTTGAGATTGCAAAAAGAGTGCTCTTCCCAGAGCCTTATGTGGAAGAAAAAAAAGATGAAGAAGAGTAAATTTGCTTGACATAGGTCTTTGAAATATGTTATTCTGTAACTAAGAAGGAGGGAAAATGAAAGTAAAAACAATAATTTTAAGGGTTCTTGCGATTGCATTATCACTTGCAGCCATGATCAGTATGGCTGGTGGGGCGTATTTTTCTCAAATGAGCGGGGCAGGTCAGAGTGTAAATGGTGAAAATGTTGCTTTTGGAGATTGGTTTGAAGCTCTAAATGGAGAAAGTTCTATATTGCTTGGAGACGCAGAAGGAACTTGGAAGGGCAGTGAAGCTTTCTTTATTATCAGCATCATTGTGCTTAGTCTTTTGATTATTGCAATTGTGCTTCAATTCTTTATCAAAAAGAACTGGCTTCAAACTACTGTGAGAGTTTTGGGGATTGTTGCACTTTTGGCAGTGTTACTTGCCTTTGTTTTATTGCTTGCAGGATGCATTCAACTTCATACCGAAGCATTTGGTGCAACTTATAGCTACATCCCAGCAGTTGGTGCATGGTTGTTCTTAGTTTTCGGGCTTGTTGGAGCAGGGCTTGGCATTGCATGCGGAAGCAAATTGAAAAACGCAAAACGCAAATAGAAAAAACACTCAATTTTGAGTGTTTTTTATTTTTTAACGACAAATTTTGTAAAAATGCTTGACTTAGGGGTTTAAAACAAATATAATAGAAAAGTATCATGTTTTATGGCCTCATGGTCAAGCGGTTAAGACACCGCCCTTTCACGGCGGAATCAGGGGTTCGATTCCCCTTGAGGCTACCATAAAATATAGCGGAGAAAAATTCTCTGCTTTTTTATTTAAATATGAACAAAGAAGGGAATCGAACCCCGTGCTATCAGGGCTCCCGAAAATCGACAGATTTTTGGGAAGAGGAGCAAACGAGCGCAAGGGCATAAGTTTTGCAAAAACTATGCAGAAGCGAAGTTTGTGACGAGGTTCCCCTTGAGGCTACCATAAAATATAGCGGAGAAAAATTCTCTGCTTTTTATTTGATTTGTTTTTTCAAATGGTTTCTTGCCGCAGCTGCAACATAAATATTGGCAGCATAGCTCTTCAGTATTTTACTGCACTGGTCAACAGTTGCACAAGTTGTAACAACATCGTCAACAAGCAAAAGAGTTTTGTTTTTGATAAGTTTTGTGTTTGTTGCAAGAAAAGATTCTTGAAGATTTTTTGCTCTTTCCTGATAAGACAAACTTTTTTGCTCTGGTGTTTGTTTTATCTTGATAAGTGTTTCAACGCAAGGAAGGTTTAGTAGCTGAGATATTTCTTCTGCAATAAGCTCGGAAGGATTATATCCACGCCTTCTGACAGTCTTTTTGTGAGATGGCACAAAAGTTATTAAATCAAATTTTAAATTTTCATTTTTTATGTAATCACATATCAATTTTGCATAACTTTTTGCAAGATAGCGAGCATTGCTGTCTTTAAAACGCAAAATGCTTTGTCTGACTGAGTCTTCATAATTTAGCGGACAATAACATTTTTCAAAAAATCTTTTGTGTGATTTGCAGTGATCACAAATTATGTTGCCACTTTTTATTTGAGTGTCACATTTCACACATTTTGTGCCAGTGTTGAAGGCTGTCTTTTCACATCTTTCGCAATATGGTTTCTTTTCAAAATCCACAATTTCATCTTCGCAAAAGATACATTTTGTGTTGGTAGGAAAAACAATATCCAAAAACTTATTTCCAACCTTTTTGCAAAATAATAAAAATTTATTCATAAAGTTCCTTTATCTTTTTTTGAGCGTCTGTTAGCAGTGATTTAAGAAGAGTGAAGCGCGCAACGGTATAATTGTTTGAAACCATGCGTTTTAAGTTTTTCTTTTCTCCAACAAGAACCACCATTTTTTTTGCCCTTGTTACTGCAGTGTAAATCAGATTGCGTGTTAAGATCATTGGAGCGCCTGCAATCACAGGAATGACAACTGTGTCAAATTCTGAACCCTGACTTTTGTGGATGGTGATTGCATAAGCAAGTGATAATTGTGAAATTTCCGTTCTTGGATAGGTGCAAAGTCTGCCATCCTCAAACTCAACGGTTGTTTCGCCGCTTTGATAGTCAATTTTAGCAATATATCCAATGTCGCCATTAAACACACCTTCGCCTTGTTCTTCAACAAAGCCAACCATCTTGCTCCAAACAAGGTTATAGTTGTTTGCGGTTTGCATCACTTTGTCACCTTCTCGAAAAATAGTTTCACCAACAACAAGTTCCATTTTTCTTATTGAAGGGGGATTGATGACTTCTTGCAAAATCCGGTTCAAATTGCTTATGCCGCAAACTCCAGCTTTTAAAGGTGCCAAAACTTGAATTTGATTGCTTTCTTGCTTGGTGAAATTTGGCAGCCTTTTTGTAACAAGGTCAACAATGGAATTTTTGATTTGTTCGAGTTCTGACTTTTCTTCAAAAAAGAAATCTTTTGAGTGATTGTCAATGATTGGCATTTTGCCATTGTTGATCAAATGCGCATTTGTGATTATCAAACTGTCAGTGCTTTGTCTGAAAATTTTTGTGAGAGTGCAAACAGGAATGATCTGACTTTTTATGATGTCATCAAGCACATTCCCAGCTCCAACGCTCGGCAGCTGATCTTTGTCGCCAACCAATATAAGCTTGCACTGCCTTGGCAGCGCTTTGCACAAACTGCTCATCAAAGGAGCGTCAACCATTGACATTTCATCAACAATCACGGCATCTGTTTTAAGAGGGTTGTTTTCGTTGTAAACAAAACGATTGCCAAGTGAGTTTCCGCCTTGAGCAACTTCCAAAGCCCTGTGAATTGTCTTTGCTTCTTCGCCCGTGCTGTCAGACAGCCTTTTGCTTGCGCGACCTGTTGGTGCCATCAAAATAAACTTCTGATTTTGCTGTTTGAGCAACTCTATTATACATTTTACAATTGTGGTTTTCCCTGTGCCTGGACCGCCTGTGATCACACAAACTCCATTGTTTAGGGCAGTGTTTATTGCGTTTTTTTGCTCCAGGTGAAATTCAATTTTGTTCAGTTGCTCAAAATGTGCAATTTCATCATCAATATTTTGTTTTTCAATGTTTTGCGTGCAGCTTAAAACGGCAAGCTTTTGAGCGATTGAATTTTCGTAGAAATAATATTTGCTGAGCAAAACAATTTCAACATTGTCTTTCCACATCCGCATCATTGTTTTGTCAAGCACAAGCCCGTCGAGAGCCTGATCAAAAAGGTTTGCATAGGTTTCTTCGCTCAGTTCAAGCAGTGCAAGACTTTGGCTTTCAAGCATTTTTTTTGGCAGAAATGTATTGCCCGTTTTTTCAGTGCTGCTCAGCATGGTGTAAAGAAGGCCAGCCCTAACACGAAATTCACTTTCTTGTGGAATTCCAATGCTTTTGGCAATTCTGTCGGCACTCATAAAACCGATGCCGTCGATGTCTTCAACAAGTCGGTATGGATTTGCTTTTACAACGTTGATGGTGTTTGCCCCATAAAACTCATAGATTTTCATTGCCATGTTGGTGGAAATATTATATTTTTGCAAAAACATAATAGAATTTTGCATTTTTTTGAGTTCTTTGAATTTTTCGCCAATTTCAAGAGCTTTTTTTATAGATATATTTTTTATTTGGGCAAGCGAAGATGGGCTCATTTCGATTATATCAAAAGTCTGTTCTTTAAAGGTTTGCACAATGTTTTTGGCAGTAACAGGTCCAACACCTTTGATAAGTCCTGAAGAAAGATATCTTTCAATTCCAGCAAGTGAAGTTGGCAAAATTATTTCATAACTTGTGAAGGCAAATTGAATGCCGTATTTTGAATTGTTGACAAAATCGCCTTCAAGTGATAAATTTTCGCCAATGTTTGCATTGACAAGTTTTCCCACACAAGTTGTGAGCGCGCCCTTAAAATCAATCAAAAAAACGGTGTAACCATTTTCATCGTTACGAAATATTATCTCTTCAATCGGCCCTTCAATTATCATGATTATATTTTAATATTTAAAAATCAAAAAAACAAGCAAAAACACTTGCTTTGAAAATATTTTTGAATTATACTCATTACTAGAGGTTGTCGTTATGATGAATAAAATTGGGGGGCTTATTGAACTTGAAGCCCTTTTAGAAAATATTCTAAAGAAAAAATCGGATAGGGCGTTTTTGAAACATAAAATTTTGTATTTTGCCTATCTTTATGAAAATCTGTCTGTTGGCATGATCGTGGAAAAGCTTGGGATCAAAAAAACAAATTTTGCTCTTATGACCAAACAGCTTGAAAAAGAAGGACTTTTGACCATCAATCAGTCAAAAATGGATAAACGCTGTCATGTGCTTACTTTGACTGTTGAGGGGATGAACGCTTTGTATGGCTATGTTTCATCAATCAATGACTTGGTTGGAGATTTAAGCGACGAGCTTGAACAAAATGTGAAAAAACTCAATGAAAAGTTCAATAAAATCGTTTAATTTTTGTCTTTTTTTATAAAAAGTTCATATTATTTTTAAAGGAAACATTATGGTAAAATTTTTTAATTCTTTAACTCGCAAAAAAGAAGACTTTGTGCCGCATGGGGATTATGTAAAAATGTATTCCTGTGGGCCAACTGTTTATTCATATCCACATATTGGAAACATGAGAGCATATCTTTTTATGGATAACATAAGGAGAGTGCTAAAATACAATGGCTATAAGCTGGATGGCGTGATCAATATTACTGATGTTGGGCACCTTACAAGCGATGCTGATGAAGGCGAAGACAAAATGATGGTTGCAAGTCAAAGAGAGCACAAAAGCCCTTGGGAAATTGCAAAGTTTTACACCAATATTTTTATGCAGGAAGTCAAAAGACTGAATATTGATATGCCAGAACATATTGTTCCTGCAACAAGTGTGATTAAAGATATAATCGCTTTTGTTCAAGGTCTGCTTGATAAAGGTTATGCTTACCAGACAAGCAAAGGCATCTACTTTGATATAAACAAATTCCCAGGCTATGGCAAACTGGGGGGCGCGGTTGATCAAAAAAAGGCGGGAGCCAGAATTGATGTTGATGATGAAAAACACTCGCCTTATGATTTCGTGCTTTGGGTGAAGGCTCCAAAAGAGCATATTATGCAGTGGGACAGTCCTTGGGGAATGGGTTATCCAGGCTGGCATATTGAATGTTCTGTGATTGGCAACAAATTTTTGGGAGAATATATTGATATTCACACTGGCGGAGTTGATCACAAAACCATACATCATGAAAATGAAATTGCTCAAAGCGACAGTTTGTGTGCGCATCAAGTTGTCAAATTTTGGATGCATATTGAATTTTTGCAAGTTGACGGCGGCAAAATGGGCAAAAGTTTGAACAATATGTATACGCTTGACGACCTTAAAAATAAAGGCTTTGCTCCTGAAGATTTCAGATATTTTTACTTTATGGCACACTCCTCAAAACAACAAAATTTCACTTTTGAAGC
>CALVNA010000022.1 GCA_944349535.1 uncultured Clostridia bacterium | reverse complement strand
AAAACTGATATTTAGCGGTTAGGACTGTTAAGTCCGTGTCCGCGTTAAGAATATTGGTTGTCCCCACGCTTAAATTTAGGTGGTACCACGAAACGCACGCTTCGTCCTAAAATTTAGGGGTTGCGTGCTTTTTTATGGGAGGAAGTTATGACAGACAAAAATTTATACAATGTTTTGAAACAGCGAGGTCTTTTATATCAATGCACTGATGAGGACGCTCTTAAAAAACTGCTAGAAAGCGGGAACCCTATATCTCTTTATGAAGGCACTGATCCAACCATGGACAGCTTGCATATTGGTCATTGTGTTCCTTTCTGCATTTTGCGAAGATTTCAAAAAGCCGGGCATAAAGTTTATCTTTTGATGGGTGGTGCAACTGCATCAGTTGGCGATCCATCCGGGAAAACGGAAATGAGAAAACTTTTGTCAAAGCAGGATCTTAATAAAAACATTGAACAAATCAAAAAATCTCTATCAATTTTCTTGAATTTTGAAGGAGAAAATAAAGCTGAAATCGTCAACAATGATGATTGGTTTAAGGGTTATGATTATGTTGATTTTATGAGAGATATTGGTGTGCATTTCAATGTTAACAAAATGATTTCAAATGAGATCTATGCAAACAGATTGAAAGAAGGTGGTCTGACATTCTTTGAAATGGGATACATGCTTATGCAGGCATATGACTTTGTGCACCTTAATGAAAGCTGTGGTTGTCGGCTTCAGTGGGGTGGTGCTGATCAATGGGGGAACATAGTTGCAGGCACAGAACTCGGGCGAAAACTCAATCTGGTTGATAACAAAAACAGGCAGATGATTGGAGCAACAAACCCATTGCTGCTCACTCCAGAAGGCAAGAAAATGGGCAAGACTGAAAAAGGTGCAATTTGGATTGACAAAGACAAAATTTCGGCTTACGATTTTTATCAAGGCATTTATCAAACACCGGATGCTTGCGTCGAAATGATGTTTGCACTGTTCACCGATCTTCCAATGACTCATATCAAAAAAATTGTAAAAGAAGATATTGTTAAAGCGAAGAAAGAGCTCTGCTTTGAAATCACAAAGTTTGTTCGAGGGCAGGAAGATGCCATCTTGGCAAGACAGATGAGTGAAAATCTTTTTGTTCAGGGCGGCGACGATGCTCCAGAATTTGAAATTGCAAGGTCTCTGATTGAAAGCGGAATTGGCATTTGTGATCTTCTTGTGATGACAAAACTTTGCTCTTCAAAAAGCGATGCTCGCAGGATGATTGAGGGCGGAGCGATTTCAATGAAAGGTGAAAAAGTAAAAGATTTTGCACTGCTTGTCAGCGAAAAGGATTTTGATAATGGTTCAATTTTGCTAAAGAAAGGCAAGAAGAATTTTATCAAAGTGGTTATAAAATGATCAAATTTGACAAAGAGACTGAAATTATTGAAAAAAAGTCTAAATTTTTGGGCTATCTTCTTTTATGTCAAAGTGAAAATGAAATCAAAGAAGCTCTTGCATATTTAAAAGATGAACACAGAAAGGCCACGCATATATGCTGGGCAGGCAGGCTTAGCAGTCCATTTTTTGAAAAGGCAGTTGATGACGGCGAGCCAAGTGGAACAGCAGGGCGACCAATTTTGAATGTTTTGCAGAAAAAAGATATGCAAAATGCTGTGATTTTTGTGGTTCGCTATTTCGGCGGAATAAAACTTGGTGCAGGTGGACTTGTGAGAGCTTACAGCAAGGTGGCGGGAGAACTTGTGAAATGAAGATAACTGAAATAAAAAAAATTGGAAAAGGTCAAAGATACTATCTCTATGTTGACGATGAGTGCTTGGGTATTATGGAAGCCGAGGTGCTTGCAAGACATAATTTGAAAACTGGGCAACAGCTAGATAAGCAGTTTTTTGATGACCTTATTGTTGAAAATGGAGACTATGCCTGTTTTAATCGCTCTCTAAGTCTTCTTGCAAAGGTTATGAAAACTGAAAAACAACTGCGAGAATATTTAAGTGAAAAAAAATATCCCAAAAGCTGTATCGATAAGGCTGTGGATAAACTTAAGGATTATGGCTACATAAACGACCAAGCCTTTTGTGAAAATTATGTCAATCTTTCGGGAGAGAGTAAAAGTAAACGCAAGATAAAGTTTGAACTTTTGCAGAAAGGTGTTAAAAATGAATTGATAGACCAAGTTCTTGAAAAATTGAGTGATGAAAATGAAAGGCAAGTTTGTTTAAAATTTGCTCAAAAATTTATGAAAAACCGCGAAATTGATGTGAAGACAAAACAAAAATTTTATAACCATCTTGCAAGCAAAGGCTTTAATTTTTCTGATATATCTCAAGCATGGGAGGAAGTTATAAATGATAGGAATTGACATTGACAAACCTGAGCGATTTGATGATGACCAGCTTTTAAATCGCATCGCCTTTGAAGAAGAAATTCAGCATATTAATAAAGCAAGGTGTGCCAGTTTGCGTTCTCAACGCATTGCCAGTTTGTTTAGCGTAAAAGAAGCTGTGATGAAGGCGCTTGGTCTTGGCAAAGATAGCGGGGTGTCATTTAAAGATATAAAAATGCTTCATGACGAAAGCGGAAAGCCTTTTGTTGTTCTCTATGGCAGGGCAAAAAAGCAAATGGAAGAAAAATTTAAGGACAAAAATATTGAAATTTCACTTTCACACACGCCTGAAATAGTGGTTGCCGTGGCTGTGATAAATTAGAAAATTTAATCGTTCTAAGAAATTCAGCATGCATAAAAGCATGCTTTTTTTGCATGCTAAATCTAGGTTTAATTTTTGCGTTTAAGGGGAAATATTATGAAAGAGTTTGAAAAATACAGACGCGAGCTGAAAAAATATGCTGAAAAGGTCGAAACTGATTGCTATCAAGAAATTTGTCTTTCAAAGCAAGCAAAGTTGACGTGTTTGCAACATACAATGCTTTTAGAAGGCCTTTTGCCAGACTTTGATTTTGATATCATTTCTGACGAAGACCTTGAAAAAGTCGAATTATATGATTACTGGAAAGGAGAAGATGATAGAACAGGTCAAGCGTGGTGAAATATATTATGCAGATCTAAGCCCGGTTGTTGGCAGTGAACAAGGGGGAGTGCGTCCCGTGCTTATCATTCAAAATGATGTTGGCAACAAATATTCTCCCACAGTGATTGTCTCTGCAATAACCAGTCAGCTTGGAAAAGCAAAGTTGCCAACACATATAGAACTTGCTGGAGCAAAATACAATCTGCCAAAAGATTCAGTAGCTTTGCTCGAGCAAATCAGAACCCTTGACAAAAGGCGTTTGAAAGAAAAAATCACCATGCTTTCGCAAGACAAAATGAAAGAAGTCAATAAAGCAATTTTGATTTCACTAGGCTTTTAATGCTAGCGTGCAGACAAAAACAAATAATATGAAATTTCATTTTTCTGTTTTAAAATATATTTTAAGTTTTTCAAGCGTTTATATTATTCTCTTTTTACGCTGATTTTTAATCAGTATATTTGCTATTTTACTGATTTTGTATCAGAATTAAAGTGAATAAGAGGAAATATATGAAAATTTTTTCGCTGGGGCTTGAAGAATGAGAAAATATAAGCATAAAAAAAGTGGACAAATTCGTCCACATTTTTTAAACTTAAACGTTTAAAAGTCGCATAATTCTTCCGTTTACAATCATAAGCACAAGGTCGATTAGCCAAACGATGTTGAAACCGAAGAAAATTCTTAAAATGCCGGCAACAATTTTGCCTTCTTTAAATCTTGTCAAAAATCCCAAAATCCAAGCTGTAATAGGAATAATTGCAAGAATTATGCTGACAACTCTGCCAAGTCCAAAGTAATCTTTACCTTTTTTTGCTTTCTTTGCCATCTCTCCCTCCTTTATGGTTATTTTACCATAAAAAATGTTTAGCACAAACAATTTTGTCGATTTTATTAAAAAAAATTTTTTAAAACACTTTAATAATTTTGCATAAATTATTGACAATGCAGGGCAAAAAAAGTAAAATAATAGTGCTGTAGGGGTGTAGTTCATCGGTAGAATGAGAGTCTCCAAAACTCCAGAGGAGGGTTCGATTCCTTCCACCCCTGCCATAAATATCATATTCAAAAAGGGGATGCTCAATCAAACTATGTGTGCCGAAATCTTCCTCTTGGCATTGATCAAATAAAAAATTAATAGAATTTGCAAAAGACAAGGTTTCAAAATGCAAGTTCTATTTTTAATAAAGGAGAAAGCATGAAAATAACACAGATTGTCAGTGACGAACTTGACTCAAATGTGTTTGTTTGCCAAAATGAAAAGTTGACGTTTATTGTTGACTGCGGTGCAACTCTTGACAAGGTGCGAGAAGCTGCAAAAGGCAAAGTCTCTGCGGTTTTTTTGACACATGGGCACTATGATCATGCAAAATATGCACTTGAGTATGCCAAAAGTTTTGGTTGCAAGATTTATGCAAACAAAAATATAACTGAGATTTTGCCAGATCCAGCAAAAAATTATGGCGAAAATTTTTCTATTCAAGATTTTTCAGATTTCATCTTTCTTGAAGGGGATGGATCTGTTGTTATCGATGGGCAACAAATAAAATATTTTCATTGTCCAGGCCATAGCAAGTGCTGCACCTGTTTTTTGATTGACGATGATTTCTTCACCGGAGATGTTTTGTTTGCACAAGGCATTGGAAGAACAGACCTTTTTGGTGGCAGCAAAGCTCAAATGCTTGCGTCACTGCAAAAGCTGCAAAATGTGCCGTTTGAAAGAGCCCATAGTGGTCATGGGGCAGACAGCAGCAAGACTGAGCAAGAGAAAAACATCAAAGTTTTCTTGCGCTTTTTATCAAGATAAAAATAGCAGCGGCTATGCTGCTATTTTTTCAGTCTTAAGTCTGGTCCTTTAATGCTCAGGCAAATGGAGGTTGCTTTGTCAATCACTCTGCTTGAAACTCGTTCATCATAATAATCTTGCAAGTCTTTTAAATCAAGATTTGTGGTGATTATCGTTGGCAAATGTTTGTTTTTGCGTTCGTTGAGCAGTTGATAAAGCATATTGTTTGTGATAAAAGGTTGTCGAATTTCTGTGCCAAGATCGTCTATGATCAAAACTTCGCTGTCAAAGTATTTTGACAAAAGCGATTGTTTTTGTTCAATATCTTTGCAGCTATAACTTTTCAAAAAATCTTGATTCATTGCAAAGGCGCTTGTCAGGCAAACAAGGTGGTGGTTTTCAATAAGTTTGCTTGCCATGCATCTTACAAGAAAAGTTTTTCCTGTGCCAGTATCGCCAGAGATATAAATCAACGTTTTGTTGAAAGGGCTGCAGCACCACTCTTGCATTTTGCTGTAAAGCTTTTGCATCAAATTTTTGTCATCAAAAATATCAAAATTGCTTTCTTCAAACTTTTCTAGCTTTCCAAAACCGCTTTGCTCTTGCAAAAGTGCATTGATGGTTTCAACAAGGCAGGAACAATATTTTTCATGATCAAAGCCTGTGTCATTGCATTTTTTGCAAAAGTAGTCTGGCTCTATTGAATCAATGCCCAGCTCTTGAAGTCTTTTGTCCATTTGTGTTTTCAAAAATGAGTAGTCTTCAGTTTTTCCTTCTTTTGTGTCGGAAAGCATTTTTTCAACATAATTTTGGTAAAGCTTTTTAAATAGGGGGTCGTCAAATGCCTGGATTTTGTTTTGCAAAGCTTGATTTTCAGCCGATATTTTGCGTTTTTGAATTATTTCGGTTGCCTTTTCTAAAATTTTTTGATTCATTTTTTCTCCTAAATCTCAACATCATCAATGGATTCAAACAAAGCATTGATTTCGTCTTTGGAATAGCTGCGACCTTTCAGTGTGGTTTGAGGCAAGGCAGGCTTTTCAACAGGAATGTTTTGTTTTGCCTCTTCCACGGTCATAATTGCCTTGCTATGCCAATCTGCAAGCACTCGGCTGAGATATTTCATTGGATTATCTTTGCCTTTTGCAAGTGTGGCTGCATAGTCGATAAGAGCCTCTGGAATCTTCCATTCTTCTGTCCAAGTTTTAAAATTCTCTCGGTCAATATAGTTGACATGTCGTGTTATTGACAGCGATTTAAGCAAATTTTCGATTTTGCTGTTTGTTTTCAAGATTGCATCAAAATATTCTTCAAGTGATTGCATTGAAACAACGCCAAGTTTATAAAATTTGTTGATCACATTGTTCATGCCTTCCAGTGTTCTGATTGATTTTTTGAAGCAATATGAGCCAATTTCAAGCAAAACATTTTTGTCATAACCAAGATTAAGCCATTTGATAACGTAGTTTTCTACAACATTTTCAAGACTTTCATAATAAAGCCCTAGGCTTTTGTTGATGTCTTTTGCAAGGTCGTAGAGCTGTTTTTTGTCATTTTCAAATTGTTCGATTGCCGCGATTGTCATCAGCTTCATTTGATAATACTTGCTCATCATCTGATCAAGTTTGTTCATAGAAAAGTTGCTATATTTTTTCATGCGCTTGGCGCAATATATCAAAGTGCCAATATCAAATCCATAGTCGCATATCCACTTGTCAAACAAAGCCCGCTCTTCAATATAGGCGTTTCGTTTGATGTTGATTGCTTTAAAAAGCTGAGCAATTTGACTTTCCTTTTGCTCGAAAGCCGACAGCTTTTCTTCCACTTGAGCAGCAGTTGTGATGCCCTCATTTGCCCAATTTTTTGCAACAGTCAAAATGTAGTTGTATCCAACGGCGCTTTTTTTGCTGTCAACGCAATATTTCATGATCATAAGCAAAGCTTCTTGTTCAACATGGTATCGCTCTAAAAAATCATAATACTCGCCATATTCAGTTTTTGAAATCTCTCTTTGTCCTTCAAAGATTTCTTGTGCTTGACTGTTGAATACCTGATATTTTTCTGGTTTGTAAAGCCTGTTTGAATTTAAAACATTCTTTAGAGGGATGTATCTGATTTCAACTGGGCTGGTTTTTAAAACTTGCACAAGCCCTTGTTCTTGCCAATATTCAAAAGCGCCCAAAACTTCATCTTGAGTCATATTCAATGTTTTGGCAAAGTTTTCAATGCTGTTGTCAAGTGCGTTTGGAGTTGAACATTTGTAAAGACCATATATGTAAACTTTGACGCAAATAGGATCGGCAAAGGGCAAAAAACTATCAATAAAAATGTTGTCAACTTCAGTTTTTGAACTGGCAATGTATTCAGTTGAGTATTTACAAAAAGCCATAGCAAATCTCCTGATAAAGATAATATCACAAAAAAAACCATTTTACAACAATTTTGCGGCCATACCCAAAATTTTTCAAGTCATATCTTTTAAGCTTGTCTTGTATATTACACTATGAAAACATTTGCAAATTTTTTAAAAAAACACAAATTTAAATTGCTTGCGGCAGCAGTTTTGATAGCAATTATTGTTATAATTCCTTTTATTTTCAAACCAGAAAGTAAAAGCCAAAATTATAACAGTTACTTTATGGATTTAAACTATAATGATCAAACTCATATTTTGTCTGGCAGTGAAGGTGTGGAATATTTTAATAACAGTGAAAATGCATTTTCTTCGCTATACTTTCATCTCTATCCAAATGCTTTCAGACAGGGGTCAAAATCGCCAGTTGTAAGCTCAAATAATTTTAACGACGCTTTTCCAAATGGCGAAAGCTATGGCAGCATAAATATTTTGAAAGTTTGTGATGAAAATGGTTTGTCACTTGAGTTTTCCATTGGCGGCAGCGATGAAAATATTTTGCAAGTTGATTTGCCAGAAGAGCTTTATCCTGATGAAAGTGTGAAAATTGGAATTGAATTTGAAACAATTCTGCCAAATGCTAATCATCGTTTTGGTTACGGAGAAAACACCATCAATCTTGGCAATTTTTATCCAATTGCCTGTGTTTATGAAGATGGAAAAGGTTTTTTCACTCAAGCTTACCACTCAAACGGAGATCCATTTTATAGCGATGTTGCCTTTTATACAGTCGACTTTAGCTGCTCCTCAAATTTCACGGTAGCGGCAAGTGGAGAAGCGAAAAGTCAGCAAACAAACGGACAAACAACCACATATTCTTATCAAGGCGATAAGATCAGAGATTTTTGTATTGTTCTGTCAGAAAAATTTGACACGGCTTCATCTCAGGCAGGGGACACGACGATAAATTATTACGGTTATCAAGGCGACAGCGACTTGCAAGCTATGGCAGATTTTGCCAGTCAATGCGTCAACACTTACAATGAAATGTTTGGTGCCTATCCATATTCAACTTTGAATGTTGTCAAATCAAATTTTGTGCATGGTGGGATGGAGTATCCAGGGATTGTTCTGATCAGCGACACTGTCAGCGAAGAAGATTATCAATATGTTATTGCACATGAAATTGCGCATCAGTGGTGGTATGGTGTGGTTGGCACAAATGAGTATGACCATGCTTGGATTGATGAGGGACTTGCAGAATACAGCACTTATTTGTTTTTTGAAAATAATGAAGAATTTGGATTAAACTATAGCAGCATGATTTCAAATGCACTGACAAACTATAAATTTTTCGTTCAAATTTATCAACAAATCAATGGAGATGTTGACACAAGCATGGATCGGTCGCTCGATCAATTTGGCACCGAGCCAGAATATGTGCAATGCGTTTATACAAAAGGTGTTCTGCTTTTTGACAGTTTAAGAGAAAGTGTGGGCGAGCGAAAATTTTTGAAAGCGTTAAAAGACCTTTACAAAGATTTTGCCTATCAAAACATTTCGCCGGCAGAGCTTATTGCAAGTTTTTCTTCTTCAACAGGCAGAAACCTTGAAAACTTTATTAAAGGCTGGATAGAAGGCAAGGTTGTGATTGCTTAGAAAAATTTTTAGAAAATTTTATATAAAAAAGCGAAAAAGTATGATATAATCATGCTATGGAAAGTCTATTACATTTAACAAAAACTGAAAAATTGGCAGCAAGTGCAAGAATTATTGAAAAAAAGTTGATTGATGTTCTTAAACGCGTGAAAGCTGATACTAGTGCAGTTGAAAAACAGCAGCAAATTAACAAAAATGTTGAAGATTTTTTAGTTTCAACTGGAAACATTGACTCTTTTTCTGACGAGCGATTTGTTGCAAAACTGCTTGAAATGTGTAGTAAATTCAAAAATGCACATATATTTTTAAATTATTCAACATTTTTGTATGAGAATGGAAAAAGATTTTTAAGTCAAAGCTTATTTTATTTTAACGATAAAATCTATCTTGTCAAAGATAACAAGTTATTAGAAGTTAAAAATATAGGAGGCTGGCAAACTGAAAAAATATGCAATGAGTTTGACAAATATCTTTCTTACGAGACGAAAGAGTGGCGAAATGTACAATTTAATAAAATGCTAAATTTTGCGCTATTGTATAAAGTTTTGGGAATTGATTATAGCAATATTGAGCTTTTGAATGGTCAGGTTCTGCCTTGTTCCACTTCTGATATTTTTTTTGATAACTATTCTTACCTACCGCCATTTAAACCATGCAATCAAAAGTTTTATGACTGTGCTGTTCTTGACGAGCATATTTTGTTGATAGACTATTTTAGTTGCAACGAATTACAAAAAGGCGATTTTTTAAAATTTTTAGACAATGTTAAAGAAAAATATAAAAACAATCAAATATACAGCTATATTATTGATATTCGAGGCAACATGGGCGGAAACTCTGAACTTATTTTACCTCTTTTTGATTTTTTGCAAGAGAAAAACCTTAAAGGTGTTATCTTAACGGATAATCGAGTTTTTTCGTCAGGAACATTTGTTGCTTACTATGCAAAACAAAGATTATCTCCTGTGCTCATAGGACAACCGCTCGGACAAGGAGTCATAAGATTTGGACAGCCGAGCGGACAAATTGTTCTTTGCGACAAACTATTTGTCCGTTATACTGAAAAACATTTTGATTTTAGAGATGTTTTTAAAAATGAAGGTGCAATAAAACCTGATATTGAGGTACCTTTGACAATAGAAGATATTTGCTCAAAAACAGACAAAACGCTTGCCTATGCAAAAGATTATATTCAAAACATTCTTTTAAATGAAAAATAAGAATTGTGATAAGAAATCAATTTATGTCATTGTTGAGTTTTTCGCATTATGCAGGCAAATACCGAATGGCTCAAACTGAAAGTTTGTGACCTGGCCCCTTCGATTAAGAGAAAATGATAAGGCTTGTTAATATGATTTGATTTATATCTTTTAAACCCTATATTTTCCTTTATTCATAACACAATTAGAGTTTAAATTACACCCTTTCGTTTTATTTTATTTTGCCTAATTTTATTAGGCATTATTTTGTTTTCTATTAGGCAATTGATTTGCAAGTAAAATTTTTTTGTCATTAAATCTTGAATATAGAAAACCTATATGATACCCTATGAATAGATTTAAAATGTTGGAAGTTATTGAACCAAGTGCTATAATATGTTATGAGAAGCCGTTTCCAAAGATGAAAGGCAAATTAAAAGTATTCACCTACAATCATAACGAATGGAGGTGTAATCATGAAATTTAAACTGCAATTATTTGGTGGTGGCGGTGGTGGAAGTGGCGGAGATTTTAAATTCACAGGGCACAAAATGCCTGACACAGGAAAACCAAATTCATCACGCACTAGATATGATAAAAAGGGGGAGAAAAGAGAGCGAAGATACTATGATAAAGACGGAAATCGTTGGAAAGATGTGCATTACAAAGGTCCACCAAATCATAAATATCCACACGAACATTATTGGTGGAGAGATTCAAATGGCGAATGGCATCGAACTACATATGAAGATTGGTTAAATGGAGGAAAAAAATGAAAATAGTAAAAAAATGTGATATTTGTAAAAGCAATGTGTATGTGGATCAATGGGGAAATGGGAAATGCAAAAATTGTGGCTGGTATCAAAATGTGGATTGTTTAAATTTTCCTAAGGTTGCAAATCCACCAAACTTTATTTCTTTAAACAAAGCAAAAGGAAGATATAAAAAAGGTGAAAATTTTTATCCAACTTTTAAAGAATTTATAAATCTCGTTGAGAGAGGATTTGACTTTACATTTAAGTTTGAAAATAAAAATTTTCAAATCTCCGTTCACGACGATATCACTTTATGGGAAATTGATACTGAAAATTATGTGGTTTATAAATCGCTGAGCGAATTTAAGAGAACCTTTTCCATCAATAATCAGTTAATTTCAACGAATTGGAATAAAATTAAAAATTTAGAATATGACTGCTAAACTAAATCTAAAAAATGATTTACATTTAGGCTTTGCGTGCGCTATGATAAATTTATGAGTGTTATATATAGACCGAAAGGAATGGCGAGAGAATATAGGTCTTATGCGCTGAATATTTACATAGGTTGCAGTCATAGATGCAAATATTGTTATGCACCACACACCTTGCAAAGGCGTGGCGAAGATTATTTTGGAAAACCAGAGCCGAAAAAGAATATTTTGACCGAACTTGAAAAACATTTTGATTTTAGAGATGTTTTTAAAAATGAAGGTGCAATAAAATCTGATATTGAGGTACCTTTGACAATAGAAGATATTTGCTCAAAAACAGACAAAACGCTTGCCTATGCAAAAGATTATATTCAAAACATTCTTTTAAATGAAAAATAAGAATTGTGATAAGAAATCAATTTATGTCATTGTTGAGTTTTTCGCATTATGCAGGCAAATACCGAATGGCTCAAACTGAAAGTTTGTGACCTGGATTTGTCCAGGGTTCGCCATGTGGAACATGGGCAAAGATTAAAAATCTTTGCAAGCCCCAGGCAATAAAAAAAAGACCTGTTCGGTCTTTTTTTTTGTGGACCAGCAGGGACTCGAACCCTGGACCCATTGATTAAGAGGTGCCTTTGGGACTTCTTTCTTAATGCCTTTTTATACCAACTAATACCCTTAAATCCCTTATTTTCTCTACCAAAATCGTGTTATTCAAGTTTATCTCTTAACCTATAAATTTGTCTAAAATCATTTCAGTTTTTGCAGTTTTCTTTTAGACAGTTATAAAAACAATTTATTAATAGTGTTTTATACTCTTATTTGTTTGACTTTTTTGATATAATATTATAAAATAATGTTAACATTTGGAGGA
>CALVNA010000021.1 GCA_944349535.1 uncultured Clostridia bacterium | reverse complement strand
TGTTTGTGTAGTAGTCCTTATCGGTAACGCCTTTGATTTCGCCATATTTTTTCTTGTCGATCTTGACAAATCTGCCAGACAATCCTTCAGCTGGTGTTGCAATAAGCGTGAAGTTAAGTTTATATTTTTGAGCAGTTTTGTCAGCATAATCACGCATAAATTTGACAATATCGTAGCCCATTTGCCAAACTTTTTTGCTTTGACCTTGGTGTTTGCCTGTCAAGGCGATCAAAGCTTCTGCAAGTCCAATAAAGCCATATGTCAAAGATCCATGTTTTAAAACTTCGGCTACAGAGTCATACTTGCCAAGTTTTTCTGAGTCAATCCAAACCCCTTGTCCCATAAGGAAAGGGTAGTTGTAAACATGCTTAGACTGCTGAATTTTAAAGCGATGCAACAGTTGCTCGGTAACAAGATCCATCATTTTTTCAAGGCCAGCATAGAATTTTTTGATGTCACCTTTGGCTTCGATTGCAAGTCTTGGAAGGTTTATTGATGTGAAAGACAAATTGCCTCTTCCATTGACAATTTCTCGAGTTGGGTCATAAACATTGCCAATCACTCTTGTTCGGCAGCCCATATATGCGATTTCAGTTTCAGGATGTCCTTTCTTGTAGTATTGAAGGTTGAAAGGTGCGTCAATAAAGCTGAAGTTTGGAAACATTCTTTTAGCACTGCACTTAATTGCCAACTTGAAAAGATCATAATTTGGATCGCCAGGGTTATAGTTGATGCCTTCTTTGACTTTGAAAATAGAAATAGGGAAGATTGCAGTTTCGCCATTTCCAAGGCCTTTTTCAGTTGCTCTTAAAATGTTTTTAATGACCATTCTTCCTTCAGGTGAGGTGTCTGTGCCAAAGTTAATGGATGAAAATGGCACTTGTGCTCCAGCTCGCGAATGCATTGTGTTAAGGTTGTGAATCAAAGCCTCCATCGCCTGATGTGTTGCCTCATCAGTCTCTTTCAAGCTTTCTGTTTGAGCATATTTTTTTACAGCCTTATATTCTTTCATATCCTTAAACAGCGTTTCAGCCAATTTTTCTTCCTGTTTGTCGTATGCTCTTGAGCCTGAAAGTGTTGGATAAAGTGAAGTCTCTTTTTCAATTTCTTTTAGGGCTAAAACGATTTCGCTTTCACTCTTTTTGCCGCAACCTTTTAAGGTATAGGCTTTTGCAAAATTGACTCTATAAATCTTTTTGAAGGTTTTTTTGATGCCTTCAGCAAGACCGTAGTCAAAGTTTGGAATGCTTTGTCCGCCGTGTTGATCGTTTTGATTTGCTTGAATTGCAATGCAAACAAGAGAGGCATAAGTTCGTATGTCATTTGGTTCTCGAATATAGCCATGGCCTGTCGAAAAACCGCCTTTGAACAATTTTTCAATATCAATTTGGCAGCAAGTTTCAGTCAAAGCATAAAAATCAAAGTCGTGAATGTGAATGTCTCCGCCTTGATAAGCCTTTGCTTCTTCTGTTGTCAACAAGCTGTTGGTGAAATATGTTTTTGCGCTTTCAGAGCCAAAACGCAGCATGATGCCCATTGGAGTGTCGCCATCAATATTTGCATTTTCTCTTTTCAAATCAAATGATTTTGAGTCTGCATTGTTGATTTTGTCAAAAGTTTTCATAAGATTTGAATTCATTTCGCGCACTTTGTTGCGGCTTTCGCGATAAAGAATATATGCCTTTGCAGCTTTTTCAAGTTTGCTCTCCATCAGAGTTTTTTCAACTTGGTCTTGAATTTCTTCAACACTTGGAGCTTTTTGCCCAAATTTTTCATTTAAAGCCTTTTCTACTTTTTTCGCAACAACTTGAGCTTTTTTGACACTCTTTCCACCTGTTGCAACAATAGCTTTTTCAATGGCATGCTGAATTTTTTCAAGATCAAATTCGACAATTCTGCCATCTCTTTTAACAATATTTTTTACCATTTTCTTCTTTGCCCCCTTTGTATAAGAATACAACATATTGAATAATTATATGACGCAAAATCAATATATTGTGGTTCTGACAATTCTTATCATAATACCTTTGGTTTTTTATGTCAACAAAAAATACACATATTTTAAAAAAATTTTTGACAAAAATCGACTATCATTATTTTTTGATAACATTGCTTGCCAAATTTGTTATAGTTTGTTTTTTTTGCAGAAGTGAAAAAAATTTGATAAAATTGATATTTGTCAAAATAGTTGTAAGTTTTCATAAAAAAATGTTAATATATATAAAAGTTGGGGGAGAAAATGAATAGCACAACAATCAATTTGATAATCAGTTTTGTTTTTGTTTTTATTTTAATCATCGGATTCTTGCTCGGCTTTTGGCGGGGAGTGCGTCGCTCGGCTGTGAGCTTTGGCATTGGTGTTGCAGGAGTGATTGTGGCATTTTTCGTCACTCCACTTATCACAAATGCAATCATGCAAATTTCGGTGCCGTATGAAAATGGCTCTATCGCGCTGAATCAATATCTTCTTGAAATGCTTTTGCAAGACCAGCAGATTGCGTCTTTGGTTGAAAACAATCCGAATTTGACCAGCTTGGTTGAAGCTTTGCCAGGTGCTATTGCAAATGTTGTGGTGTTTATCATAGCAACAATTCTTATAATGCTTGTTCTGTATATCATTTACAAAATTATTGCAGTCACTTGCTTAAAACGCAAAGAAGACCAAAAAATGTATCGCACTTGGGGTGGCGCTATAGGTCTTGTTAAAGCTTTTATCATAACGCTATTTGTTTTTATGCCAGTTTCTTCTTTGGTTGGGCTGGTTGGAGAGATATCAGCTCAAAATGATATATATATTAAACAAGAGATAGACAATGATGGGCAAAATACGCTTTCTGCTGCACAAGCAAATGAAGAGCAAGACCAACAAAATCAAGAAACTTCAAATGTTCTGTCGCAGTATATTCCAGCAGAGGCTATTGAGATAATTGATGCGGTCAACGATAATTTTCTTTTCAAAATGTGTGGAGCGGTTGGGCTTGATGACGCAATGTTTGACTATATGTCAAGCATAGATTTGAATGGTGAAAAACTCTATCTCAGACATGAAATAGTTTCATATGTTGATGTTTATGATGTGGCAATGCAGATTTCGAAAATTCCATCTTCAGACAAGACTTTTGCTCAGCTAGACTTTGATAAACTTGAAATTTATCTTGGCAATGTGCTTGACGGAACACTCTTTAAACAAATTTTCACAGAAACGATCGCGCAGGTGATTGAAGATTATCAAAGCTATAGTGATCTTCTTGGGCAAGAGTTTGTTGAAGAGTATGGCGAACTTTTTGACAAGATTTCACAATCTTTGCATGAATTGCAAGAGAGTGCAGGCGAGGTTTCTGAATATTTCACACAAGATATAAACAAATTATTCGAAATTTTTAAAACACTTTCACAAAACGGGGTTTTGGATCAAATCACATCTCTGACTGAAGCAAACGCAAAAGATATAGTTCAAATTTTGGCAAACAATTCTTCGGCTCTATCTTCATCAGTCAACTCACTGCTGCAAATGAATGTTTTGCATGATGGATTCGACTTTATCGTCAACACTGCCTTACCTCAACTGATTGAAGGAGTGGGCGAGGTTGTTTCTGACACAGCAGATTGGGCAGATGCTCAGTGGCAAGAGCTTTCAACTCAGCTGACAAATGCAATCACCGACCTTTCTGAAGTTTTAAAACAAGTTGATATTTCTGCTGTTCTTGAAGATCCAACAAGTCTTTTAAGCAGAGAGGACGCAACCAACATGGAAGCAGCACTTTCATCTCTTGGCAAATTTGTTGATGATGTGCTTGAAATCTCAGTTTTGCAAGACAGTGCGGGCAATTCAATTTTCAAAAGTTTGATGGAACAAAACAATTTTATCTTGCCAGAAAGTTCTGTAACAAACAATGACGGACAGCAGATTGTTTTGACATCTTATCAACAATATTTTGAATTCATCTCACAAAGCCTTCAAGAAATCAAAGAGAACGATTTGTATAGCATGCTCACACAATCTAGTGATGCCACACAGATCATCAAAGAGATTGCAAATTTGATTTCGCAAGAAGGCAATCAAAATATGCTTCAAAATATCTTCTTGCCTCTCACTCAGGTTGAACCTACACAAACGTTAATAGCTGATGAGCTTGTTTCTTCTTTGCAATCAGACCTTATTGATTTGACTGGTATTGAAGGTTATGATGAGTGGAATAGCGAGCTTGGTTACTTCAGCCAGATCATCATTTTGCTCAATAAAACTGATGAAACGGGAACAAGCTATCTTGATTATGCAATAAACGGAGATGCACAGGCATTACTTGAAAATTTGGGTTCAAATATTTCAATCACCGATATTTTAACTCCAGTTTTGCGAGCTAAGTCAACTCAAGGACTAAAAGAGCAAATTGTAAGTGCTATTGAAGAGGTTTTAAAGAGCCTTTCAAATGCCGAGTTTACAATCAGTCTTGACAATATTACATTTGAAGAAGGAAATAAAGAAGATCAGACCAGCGAAGTCTGCCGTATCTTTGAAGATTTGCTTAAATTTTACAAAGACTACACTTCTTCTGGTGGTAAAGACTTTAACTTCTCAAATATTGATAAAGAAGTGTTGGGGCAGCTTTTAGACCATATCAAAGAAAACGCTTATAGGACAGAGCTTTATGACTATAGCCAAGAAGGATTGTTCAGACCTGTTTTTGAAAGTCTTTATAGACAACTTCTTGCAGAATATCCGCTTGCTGAAGATGTGATTGGCGACAAAAATGTTTGGGAAATTTCCTTTGCAGATCTTATGAATGCTGTGGTTGAAATTGAAAATGCAGCAGATGGCTCGTTTATCAATAAAGTCGGCGAAATCATCTCTTCTTCACAAGAAATTGATGTTTCAACCATAAACGATATCATTGACTCAGTAACAGAAGAAGAAATAGAGACCATTGAAACGGTGCTTGGGGTGCTTGATGACTTCCAGGTGCAAATTCCAGTTGTTGGCGATAGTGAAGAGATTTTGGAGCAGAATAAACAAGAAATTCAAGAAATCATCAACTCAAACAGTGTTTTGACGCAAGAGGCGAAAGACAAACTTAGCAGCATTTTGGGGATTGTTTCAAACCAAGGTGCTTAAAACAGGAGAAAAAATGATAGAATTCAAACATGTTCCCGTGCTTTTAGATGAAGTGATTGACGGACTTGACATAAAAAAAGATGGATGCTATGTGGATTGCACGATGGGTGGTGGCGGCCACTCAAGTGCAATTCTTTCTCATCTAGAAAGGGGAAGGTTGATTGGATTCGACAAAGATGATGACGCAATTTCTGTTTGCAAAGAAAGATTTAAAAACAATTCCAACGTTACAGTGATAAAATCAGATTTTAAAAATGCTCCGCAGCTTTTAAAAGAAATGGGCTTGGCTGGGGAAATTGATGGCATTTTGATTGATTTGGGTGTGAGTTCTTACCAAATAGACAACTCAGAGCGCGGGTTTAGCTTTTTGCATAATGGTAGGCTTGATATGCGTATGGACAAATCACAAAAACTTTCAGCATATGAAGTTGTCAATTCTTACAGCGAAAAGCAACTGTTGCAAGTTCTGTATGAATATGGCGAAGAGGGTAATGCAAAAAACATCGTAAAAAATATTTTGAAGGCAAGAGAAATAAAGCCGATAGAAACAACATTTGAATTGAAAGAAATAATCGAAAAGTCTTTTCCCAAAAAAGTGATTTACGGAAAAGGCGGTGTTTCAAAACAAACTTTTCAAGCAATAAGAATTGAAGTTAACGGCGAGCTTGAAGGATTGAAAGAGTGTTTGCAAAATCTTATTGGGCTTTTACATAAGGGCGGCAGATTGGCAGTGATTTCTTTTCACAGTTTGGAAGATCGAATTGTGAAAAATGTTTTCAAACTCTCTTGCACAGATTGTATTTGTCCGCCAAAAACACCAGTTTGTATATGTGGACACAAAGCGGTGGCAAAACTGATCACCAGAAAGCCTATTATTGCAACAAGCAGCGAATTGCAAGAAAATTCTCGAAGCAGCAGTGCGAAATTGCGAATTATTGAAAAAATATAGTTTGGATTTTTTTAAAGAGTGCTATAATGCTTTAAAGGAGCGTATATTATGGAAGGAAAGGTGGTTCTGCTTAAAAAAACTGAAAAAGAAGCTGAAAAAACGATAGAAATAGCGGCAGAAAAAGTTGCAGATGAGCGACCAAAACAATCATCTCCACAGCCTAAGCGAAATGAGCAAAAAATAAACGCTTTTTCAGCCAGTGCTTTTGCGCAAGAAGATGAAATTGTTGAGCCAACAGATCTTGGCGGCGAAAGCTCTTCTCCAGTGCAGGACTTCTCTTCCACAGTTTTTACGCCCAACTATGATATGATGGAATCACTAAGTGAGCAGCAGCATGAAAAAATTTTTGGCCAGCAAGAGCAAGAGTCTGCAGTTGTGCAAGAAAGAAAGCGAAAATGGAGCATAAAAAGCATTGTTTTTGCACTATTGTTTGCTATTTTTGGCATTTGGGGGATTGTAAACATTTCAACAATGGAGCAGCTTGGCAGCCAAATTGAAATTGCAACAGAAACATACAACATAAATCTTGTCAATTATTTGAAAAATCTGACTGCTCTTGACACCACCAATCAAGAAAATATGGAAAATCTTTTTGAGGTCATTCCATCCGACACTATGCCGCCGACTTCAATTGGTGAAACTTCAAATTGGTTTGACAGATTCTGTAATTTCTTAGCGGGGCTATTCGGAGGTTAAATGAAACAGCCCTTCACATTATTTTCTTTTAGAAAAAGGATATTAGCATTGTTTATGGTAATATCCTTTATTTTTTGTGCTCTTGCCATCAGACTTTTTGTTCTGCAGATTATAAATGGGAAAGATCTTCAACTGCGTGCCACAGACCAGTGGACAAGAGATTTGAAAATAATAGCTCCAAGGGGGAATATCTATGATCGAACGGGAGCAACTCTTGCCGTAAGCTATACCACTTACAATCTGTTTGTGCGAGCAAGAGAGGTCAAAAGTGCCACCACTGTTGCAAATCATTTGAGCTCAATATTAAACATGGATTTTGACGAAATTTACAAAAAAGTTCAAACAAAAAATGTCAGTGAAGTGCTGATTAAACTTGGGCTTGAAAGCGAAGTTGCAGAAAAAATTTATCAGCAAAATTTGCCAGGTGTGTATTTGGCTGAAAATGTTTCAAGATATTATCCTAATGGGAATTTGGCAACTCAGCTTATAGGTTTCACATCAATTGATAATGTTGGGCAAACAGGTGTGGAAGCTTATTACAACAATATTCTTAAAGGGGTTGACGGCTATAGTTATGTTCAGAGCGATTTGCAAGGCAAAGAAATTGGCGGAAGTTTGCGTTATTATGTTCAAGCACAGGAAGGCGATGATTTGACCTTGTCGATTGACAGCAAAATGCAACTCATTCTTGAAAATGCACTTTCAACCATTATGACTGAGCAAAAAGCAAAAAATGCAAGCGGAATGATTTTGGAAGTGGAAACCGGGCAGATCCTTGCCATTTCTTCAAAACCAAGCTTTGATCTTAACGAAGTGCCAAGAGACGATCTTGAAACTTTATTTGACCAATCCAAAATGAAGTTGGTAACAGACATATACGAGCCTGGTTCTACCTTCAAAATTTTGACGGTGGCGGCAGCTCTCGAAGAGAATTTGACAACGCTTGACGACACTTTTTATTGCCCAGGTTATCGTGTAATCGACGGCGTCAGGATTAAGTGCTGGAAAACGATTGGGCATGGTAATCAGACTTTGCTTGAAGCATTTGGTAACAGCTGCAATTGCTGCTTTATGGACCTTGCTTTAAGACTTGGGGTTGACAAATTTTATTCTTATATGCAAAAGTTTGGCATAGGCAGCAAAACAGGTGTTGATATTTCGGGCGAATCGAGCGGTATGCTTATGCCAAAGTCCTCAGTAAAAACGGTTGACCTGGCTCGTATGGGGTTTGGCCATGCAATCGCAATGACGCCTATTCAGCTTATGACTGCGGTTTGCTCAATAATAAGCGGAAGCAAGATAACTCCGAGTGTTGTTTACAATTCTTCAGCTCAAGGCGGGCAGGCTCTGCTCAGTCAAAGCACCACAACAACAGTCAATCAGCTTCTTGAATTTGCAGAGAACAAAACTGGGAAATATACCTTCGTTGAAGGCTATAATGTTGGCGGAAAAACTGGAACTGCACAAAAATACAAAGAAAGTGGTGGCATCGACCAAGGAAAGTATATCTCAAGTTTTATAGGCACATATCCAGCAGACAATCCAAGATATGCGCTATTTCTTATGGTTGATGAACCCGGTGCGGGAGTTTATTATGGCTCGCTTGTTGCAGCACCATATGGGAAAATGGTTTTTAAAGAGCTATTTGAGTATCTTGGCGAAGAAAAACAAGACCCGACTGCAGTGGTTGAGCAGGTTGTAATGCCGCAGCTTGTTGATATGAGCCTTGGAGATGCGCTCATAGAGCTTAAAAAACTTGGGCTTGAGTGTGAAATTGATGGTGACGGTGGTATTGTGCTTGAGCAACTTCCGCCAGCTGGAACAAGTTTGCCAAAAGGCTCGACGATTCTTTTGAAGACATAAACAAAAATGTTTTGAAATTGCTGCTAAATAGTTTAAAATATAATTATGGACTTAACTTGGCTTATTATCATTATAGTTATCGCTTTTCTTCTGTTTGTTTGTTTTGGTTTGGCAATAGCCAATTTTGCCCTTGACAAATTTTATGATGTTTTCAAAGAAATGGACAATGTTTTTGCGCAAACTGAGCTATCACCTTGGGATTATATAAGCAAGCTTAATTCAAAATATTTTGATGGCGAAATTGTTGTCAAAACCATCTCAAATATTGCAGAAGATGCCTACAGCAAAAAAACACTTTATCTTTCTGGTGCCACCCAATGCTCCCACAGCATAGCTTCTTATGCAGTCATCTCGCATGAAATGGGGCACGCACTTCAAGATAAAAGGGGCAGCAAACTCAAAACACTCAATTTTTTAAGACGATTTGGCAGAATCCTTGGGCTTTTTCTGATGCCACTGTTTATTGCAGGAATAATTTTGATGGTGGCGTGGCAAAATCTTTTCTATGTGGGTGTAGGACTTCTTGCAGGCTGCGTGTTTATCTTACTTTTAGCACTTTTTATCAAGCTTCGCATGATTGCCATTGAAAAACAGGCTTCAGCTTTTGCGATTGATTTTTTGAAGGAAATTTTAAATGAAGAACAGATAAAACTATGCAAAAAATTGCTTGATGCGGCAAGACTTTCATATTGGGCAGATTTTTTTAGAACGCTGCTTGCTTGGACTTTTATGACTAAGAAAAACAAACTTTTCAGTTAAGGAGGAATTTATGGATTGGACTTATATTTTATATTATATTTCAGGATTTTTGATTTTGATTGCCATAATTGTTGCTCTTTTTGCACAGACTTCGGTGCATTCAGCATACAACAAATATTCAAAAATGCAATCTTCACTCAACATGACAGGTGGTCAGCTTGCAGAAAAACTTTGTGCAGAAAAAAATTTGCCACTGCGCATTAACACCATCGGTGGAAATTTAAGTGACAATTACAATTCAAAAGACAAAAGTTTGAATATATCTGCACAAAACTATTCATCAAATTCCATTGCAGCTTTGGCGATTGTTGCACACGAATTTGGGCATGCTTTGCAGGATGATGAAGAATATGCACCACTTAAAATCCGACAAATTGCCATAAAAGTGTCAAATGTCGCTTCCAGATTTTTGCTGCCATTTTTGCTTATAAGCATTATCTTATCAATATTTGTGGGAATGGCTGGCACAATCATGCTCGGAGTCGTGGTGATTATTTATGCACTTGCACTTATTGCAAATCTTGTAACACTTCCAGTTGAAATCAATGCATCAAACAGAGCCAAGGCAATTTTGAATGAAATGGTAACTGATTCAGAAGAACAAAAAGCTGTTGCAAAAATGCTTAGGGCTGCCGCTATGACTTATGTTGCAGCACTGTTTGTTTCACTTGTATATTTTTTAAGATTCTTGAGTTTGTTTTTGATTTCAAAGCGAGATTAGCCAAAAAATGTCGAAAAATGTCGAAAAAATTGCAAAATCATGCTTAAAACAGACAAAAATTTGTCTGTTTTTTTTACAACCTAAAACTTGACAGAAGCAAAAAATATAAAGCCCTTTTGTAAAAATTTTTTTTATCGCTTTGTTTTTGTTTGCGAATTTTGGCAAAATTTGTTAGAATATGGGCAGAATAATGTTGACAAGCAAAGGCTTTTTTTTCAAGGAGGGCGCCATGAAAAAATCAGCAAATTTTTCAGCCGAAAAGGGCAGAAGATTAAAAATTTTTGCCACCATTTTTGCGGCTATATTTGCTTTGATTGCCCTTGCCACCGGCCTTGCTTTAAAAAATTACGGAGGGGGGAGAACTGACCTAACCCAAACCACCGCTGCGGCCACCGCGCCAACCGACACCAGCAAATATTGGACGGATGAAGCCGCTTGGTCGGCTGCAGGCAAAGACTTCAATAACTACACCCTTTCAGGCAGCGGCGGTCAAGATGACCCATACCTTATTCAATCGGAGTGGGATTTAGCCTACCTTTCCTGGACGATTTATACAAAAAATCCAATCCAGGCAAACCACGTTTCAAGCTCTTGGTATTACTACTCTGGCATATATTTTGAGCAAACAGCAGACCTTGACCTATCGGCATACTACTGGCAGCCGATAGGCATACAATTTCTGCGTGATGGCACAAATATAGTCCGATATTTCTCAGGCAATTACAACGGGGACGGCCATGTCGTGTCAGGGGTTTTCACACCTGCTGGCGAAGGCGATGGTTACAGCCATCAAGGGTTGTTTGGGGGGGTCAGTGGCTTCTCATCAACAAATTTTGCCACAATTTCAAATGTGGGCGTGATTGACAACTTTGCGCAAGAAGAAGTCAAAAAATCAATTGATGGCTTGAAAGGAAAAAGCACAGTCGTGATCGTTGCACACCGTCTTTCAACAATAAGAAATGTTGACCAAATTTTCTTCCTTGAAAATGGGAAAATCGAAGACATAGGCACCTTTGACGAGTTGTTTGAAAACAACGCAAAATTTAAAAATATGTTTTATGCTGAAAACTTAAATTAAAATAACTAGAGTGAACAGCTCTAGTTATTTTTTTTAAAAAGGTTGAATAAAAAAAGACCAACAAATGTTGGTCTTAAAGGGAAAATAACAATACTATTACCTAATTTTATACCTCCTTTCTGGTGTCAATTATGGCGATCAAAACACAATTTTTGAAGGCGGCAAAATCGCTACATCCCTTTGTTTATACTGGTTGCGGGCTTAGCTTTGCTCCACTCCCGACAACGCAGGTTATATTCCGCCTTCGCTCCATATAACCCGAACTCCTTCATCTCTTAAAGATTTTTATCCTCTTGAATAGGTTAAAGGCTTCTGCAATCGCAGAAGCCCTACTGCGGTATTTTTTCAATACCCAAGACAATGCAAGTTTCACCTTGCGTATATAGTATATGCGATTTAGCGACTTTTGTCAATACTTTTTGGCAAATTTCCGATAACTTTTTTCTTGTGTTATCCAAAGAATTTCCTGTATTGCTCAATCAGATCTCTATTGGCGGCGATCGCGTTTTTAATCAGCTCGTTCACCAACTCCGCTTGCGTCAGTTTTTTTGCCGCCGCGAGCGCGACAAAATCGTCCCAAAGATCGTTCGAGATCTTAAACGTCCGCTTTGTCGTCAAAGCGGTTTTCGGCTCACCGGCGGCATTCGCCGCGCGCTGCGAGCCGGTCTTGCCCGGAAAAAGCCCGTCGATAAGTTTCATCTCTTTCATGCTATATCTCCTTTTTGCCTCATCATCTGCCGATAGCAAAACAACGTTGCCCGGCAATCTTCGAGGCTGTTATGCTGCTCGTTTTCCGTCCACGCATAGCCGTAATAAGCGGCGCAAGTGGACAGTTTTTGCCACCATTTTTGCGGCTATATTTGCTTTGATTGCCCTTGCCACCGGCCTTGCTTTAAAAAATTACGGGGGAGGAGAACTGACCTAACCCAAACCACCGCTGCGGCCACCGCGCCAACCGACACCAGCAAATACTGGACG
>CALVNA010000020.1 GCA_944349535.1 uncultured Clostridia bacterium | reverse complement strand
ATGCCACCATCCCAAATTCTTAGAACCTGAACAAACGAGTAACTTTGACCACTAAAAATTACATAATAAATTCTTGCACCAATGATGGCAAGAGGCAAAACATAGCAAGCTGCCAAAATAAAATCGTCAGCAGTAAGCCCTCTAAGCTTTGCGTTTTTGCAAGCCACAAAAACACCTAACGCCATGCCAAGTGCAATTAAAAAACCATAGAATGTTATTTCTTGTCCAAACAAGAAAAAAGAGTTGTGTGTAAATCCAAAAAGCATATATATATTTTATGCACTAACAAAACAAAAGTCAAACAATAATTTGCAAAGCATAAAAAAGAGCGTAAATCCACGCTCTTAAATCATTTTACATATTTTGATAAGTTGATTTGTCACAAATTCGTCGTTGACATCATTTTCATCGCAGCATAACATAATAGTTATATTTGCACCTGACTTATATGCCCTGCCAAGCGACAGAATTTTTTGTGCTACAATTATGCTTTGCATTGAATGCCCATACATCTTGGCTTGATCAATAAAGCAATAGTCGAGTGCTCTTACCACATTTATAATATCTGGAATAATCAACAAAACCTTCTCACCATGAGAAACCAAATTTTCACACAAGCTGATGCAGTCGAGAGCCTTATTTAAGCTTTGAACGCATTGATCATCAAACTTAGTGCTTAAAACTTTTCCTTGGCAGGAACGCAGTTTTATTTGATCTTCAATTGAAGAGTTGAGAGAAAGATAAACAATTTTATATCCTTCTTTAACTGCTTTAGATGCTAGTTTATCAAAATTTTCATTTTCATAAAAATTTTCTTTTACAATAGAAAGATTTCTTCTACCAACAAACACATTTTTATCAGCAAAATTCAAGCTTGCTGATGAAATAATTTGTTCACCCAAATCAATATGACTTGCCTTATACTCAACAGGATTCATTCCATTTATTGAAGTGATTTCTGTTGCAATATATTGATTATTGTTTATTTTCTTTGCTTTGCACTCAACATCATCGCCATTTTGAATAAGCGAGACAAACTCAAGTTCGTTTGGCAAAAAAATTGCTTGTGCAGTTTCAAAATCATAAAACATAAAGATGTCGCTGCTTGCATTTTTGCGAATAATTCCATTAAATTGTCCTATTTGATTTGCAACATTACTTATAACAGGCATAACTTGAGCAAAAGACAAAATATCTTCGAAAGAAACAAGTTTTGTTTGATTTGAAAATTTGTCCTGCATCGTCATACTGTTTAAAAGATTGTCAACCACTGCCAATTTTTTGAAAGGCCTGCCCTTTTTCGTAACAACCACTTCATCAAGTTGACCTTTGCTGATGCGCTCTAAAATATTTTCAATCAGCTCTTCTCTTTTTTTTGTTGTGGGAGAAGGCACCCCAACTTCACGAGCCAGCCCGCGAAGCTCAAAAATGCCAAGTTTTTTCACTTCCAATTCAATTCTTTTACTTTGACTTATTTCTCCGTTCATTTTCTCTCCTTTGTTACGCGTCAAGTAGATGATAAATTATTTTTGTAAATAAGTCAAGTTTTTTTGTAAAATATTACAAAAATCGTCTAACTTCGACATAATTTTTCTTTTTTTGCACAATTTTGTTTTAAATGATTGGGAAAAGACTTGTTAAAAGCCCACCAATCACAGCAAAGCCATACAGTCCAAGAGTGATAAGAATGTTATGCCAAGGTTTTTTGAAATTTGTGGTAAAAAGCACAATTAAACCAACCCCCGCACCTGCGCAAAGCCCACCAACTAACGCTGGGAAAAACAGCACTCCTTCCATAAAAAGTTCCACCAAAAACACTGATGCGGCACAATTCGGAATAAGTCCAACAACGCAGGCAATCAAAATTTGAAGATAAACATTGTTTGTAAAAAGCACTGATAACGGCTCAAGCCCACCCGCATAACCTTCAATCAAGTTGATGATGAGCGTGGCAACAAAAACATAGGCAATAATGATTGCTGTATGCTTTAATGCATCCAGAAAAATATTTGTGGCACAACAATGCCCATGATGAGAATGTTGATGCTTGTGTTTTTTTGCTTTAGTTTTTATTTCTTCATCATGATGTTGCTCACCTTCACACGCACAACTTTCACAATCGCAATGCTCATGCTTTTCTGTGTCGGAGGCAAGTTGCGTTTGAGGGTCAACATCATTGCATTGATTTTCTTTTTCAAAGTCTTTATCAAATTTGTCGTGATAAGCATTAAGCTTGACCTTCTTTCGAGAAAACAGCCGTATAATTCCATCAAGCAAATATCCAACTATGATTGCATAAACAAATTTGATTAAAATAAGCCAGAGCATATCGGGTATGAACTCAGGTCTTGCAATCATAAGCGGAATTGCTTCATCGCTTGTTGCAATAAACACAGCAAACAAAGTGCCGATGGTGATAATTTTTTTTGAATAAAGATCACTCATGACTGATGAAAAGCCGCATTGTGGAATGCAACCCAAAAAAGCACCAACAACAGGGCCAGCCTTGTTTGTGTGGTGCAGAATTTTTGAATAACGCTGATTGTCGTTGTGTGAAAAGTAGCTGACAAGAAGATAAGCAAGATATAAAACAGGTATAACTATTGCTGTATCTTCAAGTGCGTGCAACAGTGAGTGCCAAAAAATTTCCATTCAAACCTTCTTAAATTTAAGTTATGTCATCAATTTTCATTTGCTTTGTTTTTGTTTTTCTCTTTGGTTTTTCAACCTTTTCTTCCAAACTTTCATTATATTTTTGAGCTGACTCATCCTCCGTTTGAGAAATTGCTTTTTCCTCTATCACAGGATTTTCGCTAATTTCTTTTTTTGCGTCTTCTTTGATCTGTTTGTATTCAGCCATACGTTTTGCACTTTCTTGTGGAGAATACAAAATTATTGTTTGTTTGTCTTGATAGTCAATTTCGCCGTCCATGTTTGCTGAAATGATGCTTTTGCCAATCATTTCTTTGATTTTACCTTTGTTGAATGTTGAAATTTCGCTATTGTCTGCCACAAGCTCAATATTGCCATTATTTATTGTGCCAATTTTGCCTTCATTTAAAAGATAAGTAATATTGCCACTTAGCATACTGACTAGTTTTGCATTATTGAAAATGCCAGTAATAGAGCCATCAATCATGGTTACTACTCTTGCTTTGCCACGCACAAACATAACCTGCCCTTGTGTCATAGTTGCAAGTTCGGCCTTGTCGTCAACAAAACGAATAAATCCACCATTCATTGTGCCAATACTTGCTTTGCCACGCACATAGTCAATGGTGCAAGAATTTATTGTGGTGATAGAGCTTCTGCCTTCAACAGAAGTGATTTTACCGCTTTTGAAAAGCCCAATTTTTGCCTTGCCGCCAAGGGTTGTGATGTCGGCATTTTCAACCATTTGAACTTTTGCCTTGCCACTTATTTCGCTAAAAGAGCAATCAAAACTTTCAAGCACAACAGCATTGCCACTGAGTGAAACATTTTGACACTTATTTAAAATATGCACGCCATTTGAAAGCGAAAAATTTGATTCTTCATCATGAATAATAGGATCGACAACTTTTTCTTTTCGTTTAAACCACATAAGAGCCCCCTTGAAAATAAATTGTTTGCTTGAAATCAATTTTCTCTTATATAATATACCACACTTGAAAAAGAGATGCAAACAATTTAGTAAGATTCTGAAAAAATTTAAAAAACAGTTGACTTGTCAACAAAAAATTTTATATACTATTGTTTGCAAAAAGGATCTATCATGAAAAAAAACAGAATGTTATTCAAAAATTGGATTTTTTCAATAAAAAAATGCTTTGAAAACTACATGAATGGCAAATTAAAAGAGTTTGATGTTACTGCAGGGCAAACACAATTTTTGCACATACTATACAAAGAAAATAGCTTGAGACAATCGGCTCTTTCAAAATTTGCTGAATGTGATAAAAGCTACACTCACCGTATGGTAAAAGAGCTTCTTGATAAAAAACTTGTGCAAATTTCTCAAGGCGACTTCGTCTCTCTGACTGAAAAGGGTGCAATGATTGGAAAAGAATTTGACAAACAAGCAACAAAGTGGCATAAACTTTTGTTTGAAGATATTGCTGAAAAAGATATTGCCATTGTAAAAAAAGTTTTTGAAAATATAACGCAAAAAGCACAAAAAATCATAAATAATATGGAGAAAAAATAATGTTTAAACTATTAAGATATTTAAATGCAAAAGAATGGATTCTGCTTGTTATAACTCTTAGCTTTTTGGCACTGCAAGTTTGGTGCAATATCACTATTCCTGATTGCACATTGCAAATAAGCAATTATCTTGAAATGCCAGACATATCACCTTATTGGGATGATATCATTTGGACCTGCATCCAAATGCTTTTGTATGCTGTTGGTGTTGTTGTCAGCGCGATAATTGCTCAATACCTTGCTTCAATCATAGTCACTTCTCTGCTCACCCGAGTAAGAAGCAAAGTGTTTGCAAGAGTGAATGATTTTTCTGAAACTGAAATAAACAAGTTTTCTATTCCATCACTCATCACCCGCTCAACCAATGATATCACCCAGCTTCAACAAGTTTACACATCCAGTATAACTCTTGGGCTTACTGCCCCATTGACTGCAATATTTGCAATCATAAAAATTGTCAACCTTTCTCATGAATATGGAGCTTCTGCTTTGACTTGGGTTAATGTTGTTTCTGTGCTTGCAATAATATTCGTGGTTGCACTTATCACAATCTTAGTTCTGCCAAAATTTAAAAAAGTTCAAGCAGGCACAGACAAACTCAATATGGTGACAAGAGAAAATTTGACGGGGCTTAAAGTCATCAGAGCTGTTGGAGCTGAGAAAGAACAAGAAAAAAAGTTTGAAAATGTCAACAACCGTTTTGCAAAACTCGAGTTTTATATCGATAAAGTGCTGATGCTCATTGAACCTTCCCTGAGCATAATCATGCAAGGCACCTCTCTTGCGATTGTTTGGATTGTTGGATTGCTTGCAGGACAGAATCCTGCCATAACTACAGTTATTCTTTCGTTTACACAGCTTTCAATCTTTGTCATCATGAGTTTTACATCACTTTCAATTTTGTTTATGATGGTGCCAAGAGGAATTGTCTGCGCAAAAAGAATCAATGAGGTGCTTGACACTCAAACAAGCCTTAAAGACGGAAACTCAATACCTAAAAATACCGAAAAAGGAACAATTGAATTCAAAAATGTGTCTTTCCGCTATCCTGATGCCGATGCTGATGTGCTTGAAAATATATCGTTTTCAGTAAAGCCTGGTCAAACAGTAGCTTTTATTGGCTCTACTGGCAGTGGAAAAAGCACACTTATCAATCTTATCCCTCGTTTCTATGATTGCTCAGACGGCGAAATTTTGATAAATGGTCAAAATGTCAAAGCTTATTCGCAGCACCAGCTGCACGAAATCATAGGCTATGTTCCGCAAAAGGGAATGCTTTTCAGCGGCACTGTGAAATCGAATATAAAATACGGCAAAGAAAATGCAACCGAGCAGGAAATTGAAAAAGCCATCAATATTTCTCAGTCAAACTTTGTTTACGATTTGCCAAACGGGCTCAACTATCACATTGCACAAGGCGGGAAGAATGTTTCAGGCGGTCAAAAACAACGGCTTTCGATTGCAAGAGCTATCATTAAAAATCCTGATATTTTGATTTTCGATGACAGTTTTTCTGCCCTTGACTATAAAACTGATAAAACAGTCCGAGAAAACTTAAACAAAGAATATTCAAGCACAACCAAAGTCATTGTTGCACAGCGTATTGGCACCATAATGAATGCAGACCAAATAATTGTTCTGGATCAAGGGAAGATGGTGGGCAAAGGCAAGCATAAAGAGCTGCTAAAAAAATGCAAGGTATATCGAGAAATCGCACTTTCACAACTTTCAGAGGAGGAACTTGCAAAATGAAAAAGAAAAAACAACCTTCTTTTGCATCTTCAAAACACAAAGCAAAAGATTTTCGTGGCACTGTGAGAATGCTTTTCTCAAATCTTGGAAGATATAAGGCACTATTGATTGTTGCCATAGTTTTTGCTGTCCTTGCAGCAGCCTTGACAATTATTGGCCCAAGAATTTTAAACAACCTTATGGCTATGCTCTTTGGCGGCAATTTTCAGGTCAGCGAAATCACAAAATATGGCATTTTGATTGGTGGAATCTATATTTTGAGTTCTCTTTTAAATTATTTCCAAGGTTTTTGTATGTCAAAAGTGGCTGTCAGACTTTCAAAAAAGCTGCGTAGTGATATCATCAAAAAAATAAACACTTTGCCACTCAACTATTTTGACAAACACAGTTATGGTGACATTTTGTCAAGAGTTACAAATGATGTTGACACCATAAGCAACACTTTGCAGCGCACCCTTTCATCACTTATCACGTCATCGGTAACAGTTATAGGAATTCCTATAATCATGTTTACTCTTAATTGGCAACTCACACTTGTTGCTCTTTTGCAAATCCCCCTTGCACTTATCGTGATTTTTATTGTTGTGAAAAACAATCAAAAATATTTTGTAAAGCAGCAAGATTATATTGGTGATGTCAATGGCTATGTTGAAGAAAACTTTTCAGCACACACTGTTGTCAAAGCTTTCAATGGCGAAGCAAAATCACAAGCAGAATTTGACAAAATCAACAACAATTTGAAAACTGCGTCTCGAAAAGCTCAATTTTTCTCTGGAATACTGCATCCAATGACGGTTTTTTCAAGCAATATTGTTTATGTTTTGATTTGTTTGGTTGGCGGATACATAGCCGTTCAAACAAATGACGTAACTTTTCTTGCAACCATTGGCACTTTTATGACATATACAAAATTGTTCAACCAACCTATTCAACAAATCGCATCTGTTTCATCAACTTTGCAATCAACTGTTGCTGCTGCTGAGCGTGTTTTTGAATTTTTAAAAGAAAAGGACGAACCGGATGAAAGCGAAAAACGCTTGACAATTAAGAAAATAAAAGGTAAAGTAGAATTTAGAGATGTAAGTTTCGGTTACAGCCCAAACAAAGAAATAATTCACCACTTCAACTTTACTGCTCTGCCTGGTCAAAAAATTGCAATAGTTGGGCAAACAGGCGCAGGAAAAACAACAATCGTCAATTTGTTAATGCGATTTTATGAGATAAATAGCGGGCAAATTTTGATCGATGACGTGCCGACAACAGAGATGAATCGCAGTTATGTTCGCTCACTATTTGGAATGGTTTTGCAAGACACCTGGCTGTTTGAAGGCACAATAAAAGAAAATATTGCCTTTGGGAATGAAAACGCAACAGATGAAGAAATAATCAAAGCTTGCAAAATGGCAAATGTTGACCACTTTATTCGCACTGAGCCAAAAGGATACGACATGGTGCTTAACGAAGAAACAAACATTTCTGCTGGGCAAAAACAGCTTATGACGATTGCAAGAGCTATGGTTCAAAACGCACCAATGCTGATTCTTGATGAAGCCACAAGCTCTGTTGACACTCGAACAGAAATTTTGATTCAAACAGCAATGGACAGATTGACAAAAGGCAGAACAAGCTTTGTGATTGCTCACAGACTTTCAACAATAAAAAATGCTGACCAAATCATTGTTATGAAAGATGGCAATATTGTTGAAATTGGAAAACATGATGAGCTTTTAAAGCGAAATGGCGCCTATAAAGAACTTTACACCAGTCAATTTGAAACTGGAGAAAACTTTTAATTTTATGCAACAAAAAGTTTTAAAAACATAAGAAACAAAAGGAGCAAAAAATGAAAGAACTTGAAATAAATCATGTTTACAAAGATTATAAGCTTGGAAACAAATCAAAATTTAATGCCCTTAATGACATCAATGTGGCTTTTGAAAAAGGCGAGCTGGTCTCAATCGTTGGCGAAAGCGGAAGTGGCAAAAGCACACTTATGAATCTGATAGGTGGCCTTGATTCAGACTATAGCGGAGAAATCAAAATTGGTGGAATCGACCTTAAAACCTTTAAAGAAAAACAGCTTGATGATTATCGTAAAAAGAAAATAGGTTTTGTTTTTCAATCTTTCAATTTGATCCCTCACCTTTCCATTCTTGACAATGTTACAATCGCGCTCACTCTTTCCGATGTCAAAGAAAGCGTGAAACTTGAAAAAGCCAAAACAATACTAAAAAAACTTGGGCTTGAAAATCAGCTTAAGAAAAAACCTACTCAGCTCTCTGGCGGTCAAAAACAACGAGTTGCTATCGCAAGAGCTTTGATCAATGACCCTGACATCATTTTGGCAGACGAGCCAACAGGTTCGTTGGACAGTGCAACCACACTGCAAATTCTTGATATAATGAAAGAAATTGCAGATGATGGTAAACTGGTGATTATGGTTACTCACTCAGAAAAAGTTGCCAGCATATCTTCAAGAATTGTTGAGTTGTCTGACGGAAAAATTATTCGCGATGAAAAAAATGAAAAATATAAAGCTGAGATAAAAGAAACAAAACTTGTTGAAGAAAATGCTGAAAAACTTGAGCCAAAAAAAGAAAAACATCTTTCAACTTACTCTTCAATCAGACTCTCTCTTCACAATATGTGGGCAAGTCGCACAAAAAACTTTTTGATGGCGCTGGGCGTTACCATCTCGCTTATTTCCATGATTTTGATGCTTGCCTTTGGCTCAGGCCTAACAAGCTACATAGATTCGCTTGCGCAGTCTTATTCAAGCCCAACAATTGTAACAGTCAGCAAAAGCACAGGTTCGGCTGAAAATCCAATGGGTGCAATCATGGACCTTATCAGTCCAACACCTTATGCTGACGGCGAAATTGAAACCGTTGTAAATGATATAAACACCTATCTTGATGAAAATTATTCCGACCTTGACTTCAGGATTGATCCAAGCCAACTTGACTACGGCTATTCCACTTTGACAGCCGCTGCAGGCATGGGTGGAAACGCAAGTGCAACAATCAATTTCGATGTTAATGGGCAGGAAAAATCTTCAGGAATATTCTACCTTTACACCACCCCGCCTTATTACACCGAAGAACAACTTTTGGCAGGTTCTTTGAGCGGAAGCCCAACGCAAGATGAAACAACAGGAGAAAGCATAGGTCAAATTATGCTCTCCCCAAAAATTGCAGAAGAAATGGGCCTTGAAAATATTGAAGATGCTCTTGGCAAAATTGTTACCGTCAAAGTTTCTTACTCAATCAATAATATTCCAATCAGCATCAATGAAAAATGTGAAATTACCGGTATTGTTGATGTAAACATGTTTGCCACATCGCTTGTAATGTATGTTGATTATGATTATCTGGCTTCTCTTGTCTCTGAGCAAGGCGCCACCCTTTCTCCAACATCTTTCTATATTCACACTGACTCAGAAAGCACAACTGACATCATCAACAATTATCTTTCAACAACTGAAGGCTATACAGGTTCTGTTGAAAATCAAATGGCAAGCATGTTCAGTGAAATGATGTCAACCTTCTCAATTGCCCTTGCCATCATAGCTGGAATTTCACTTATTGTTGCAATGATCATGATTTTGGTTGTTCTTTACATGAGCGTTTCAGAACGAACACGAGAAATTGGCGTTTTGAAAAGCATTGGTGCAAGAAAACGTGATATCAAAAAGATTTTCACAACTGAAAGTTTCTTAATTGGACTTTTCAGCGGCATCATCGGAGTGATTTTCTCTGCCATTGTTGGCGGATTGCTGATACTGCTATTCAATTCTCTGCTAGGATTTGCTCCACTTACATTCCATTGGTATTACTTTGTTCTAGCACTTGGTCTAAGTGTAGTAATCAGCGTCCTTGCGGGTCTCTACCCTGCTTCAAAAGCTGCAAAACTTGACCCAGTTGAATCGCTGAGACATGAGTAACTAACAAATTTTGACGACAAAAAAGCATTAACTTTCAGTTAATGCTTTTTTAATCTATTTATCATTTTTAGTATCAATTTTTTTGTTTGGTTGTTTTATTCTTTGCCTTAGCAGTGCTTTTCTTCTCTTGTGTTGCATCACTCTGTGCAGCACTCTCTTTTGAAGTTTGAGTTGATTTTTCTTCGACAGAAAGCTTTTCTTCAACAATCAAAGCATCTTCTTTGATCAGCTGTTTTTCAATAAAATTGATGCCGAGCGATCTTTTTATTGTCTTGCCTAAAACAAAATGGAAGAAGAATACTACTGCACCTGTTGTGTTGCAAACAAGGTCTAACATTGTGTCTCCAACGAGGGGCTGATTCATCCCAGGCAGTTTTTCACCCTGCATTGTCTGCCCAAACAAATTGTCTGCTGCCCATTCAAAAATTTCCCACAAAACTTCTATGGCAAGAGAAAAGCACACACAAAACAATGCGACAAGAACAACATTAAATTTTTTATATTCTCCAAGACGAGAGATCACAAAAATACCGCACATCGCCACCAAGTAGCCCATAAGAATATGAATCACAATATCATACCAGCTTGTCAGGTAATAGACATTTAATACACTTCCTATCAGCCCTGCAAAAATCAAATATATTTCGATTGCCAAAAAGACAACATTGTTGAATCTTCTGCCAAAAATAAGTTCAGCAACAAGCGGCACAAGCGACAGGAGTGCGATGCAAACAGCAGGAATGATTCGATTGTTTGGATCATAGACAAACCCATAATAGAAGGCAAGAGCAACGCATGAACAGCACAAAAACGCCATAACCACAAGATTTATTATTCGAAAAATTTTATTATGCTTTTCAAGCTGTTTAAAAGCTTTCCAATTTTTTCTCATTTTACTCCCCTTGAATTTTTTTAAGCAAAGCCTTATTTTTTTCAAGTTTTTGCTTTTCGTTTTCAATCAAAGCTTTTGGAGCTTTTTCGATAAAGCCCTTATTTGCAAGCATTTTCTCCGATCGATTGATTTCAAACATCAATTTTTCAATTTCTTGCTTTTGTTTTTCGTTTTCTTTTTCGCTGTCAATAAGTTGCCCAAGTGGAATAAATACTTGGCTGTCTTTTGCAAGCAGTTTTATGCATTTTTCTTCTGGCTGTTTTTCAACAATCACAGCTTCGCTTCCAAAAGCAAGTTTGCAAATTGAGTTCAAATTTTCTTTAATGATATTGTCGTTTGAAGATAATTTAAAAAGCAAAGAGGTTTTTTTATTGTCAGGCAAGTTGTATTTTGCTCTTGCATTTCTGATTTCTTTGATAAGCGCAATAACACTTTCAAAATCGTTTGTCAAGTTGAGTTTGATTTTCTCAGGATAATGGCACAGCATGATTGTCTCTTCATGCTCTGGCATATTCTGATAGATATATTCAGTAACAAAAGGAATAAATGGATGAAAGAGTTTGAGAAGTTTATCAAAAACATAATATAACACATTTTGAGTTGTGTGCTTTTGCTTTTCATCCCCTCCATATAAGTCAACTTTTGCAAGTTCAATATACCAATCGCAGAATTTTGCCACAGTAAATTCAATCAAATTGCTTGCACACACACCAAGCGCATAACGCTCCATATTTTTGTCAACTGATTTGATAAGTTCATTCAGTTCACTTAAAATCCATTTGTCTTTTTCTTGCAATTTCAAGGTTTTAAGCGGCTGAACTTTAAATTCTTTCAAATTTGAAATGACAAACTTGCTGGCATTGTAAAGCTTGTTGATAAAGATTTTTGTTTCCTTGATCTTGTCTTCACCATACTTGATATCTGTGCCCATACTCATGCCACTGACAATCGAAAGCCTTAATGCGTCAGCACCATACTTGTCAATCATGTCGATTGGATCAATGCCATTGCCAAGGTGTTTTGACATTTTAACGCCATTTTTATCTCTCACCATGCCATGTATAACAACATCTTTAAAAGGCACCTTACCCATGAATTTAAGCCCAGAAAATACCATTTTTGACACCCAGAAAGTGATAATATCATAGGCAGTAACCAAAACAGAAGTTGGATAATAATATTCAAGATCCTTTGTTTTGTCAGGATAACCTAAAGTCGAGAATGGCCAAAGGGCAGATGAGAACCATGTGTCAAGCACATCTTGTTCTTGCTGTAAAGCTGTGCTGTTGCATTTTGGGCAAGCTTTAGGCTCATCTTCACAGGCAAACACATGCCCATGCTCGCAAGTGTAAACAGGAATGCGATGGCCAAGCCAGATTTGACGAGAAATGCACCAATCTTGGATGTTTTCAAGCCAGTTAAGGTATGTTTTTTCAAATCTTTTCGGATGGAATTTAAGTTCTCCCTTCTTGACTGCTTCAATGGCTGGTTTGACAAGGTCTTTCATTTTAACAAACCATTGAGTTGAGATTTTTGGCTCAGTAAAATTATGGCAACGGTCACAAGTGCCAACCTGATTTTTATATTTTTCCTTTTTGACTAAATAACCACCTTCTTCAAGCGCTTTTTCAATTTGAGGCCTTGCTTTAATTCTGTCTATACCTTTAAATTGCCCTGCATTTTCATTAAGAAGTCCATCATCATCGATGCAGGTGATGACATCCAGATTGTGTCTTAACCCAACTTCATAGTCATTTGGATCGTGAGCAGGCGTTATTTTAACAGCACCAGTTCCAAAGCCCATCTCGCAGTAGTCATCACCGATGAGTTTGATTTTTTTGTTTACTAAAGGCAAAATAAGGTCCTTGCCAATTTTATCTTTATATTTGGGATCTTTTGGATTGACAGCAACCGCAGTATCACCAAAAAGCGTTTCAGGTCTTGTTGTTGCAACAGTAACATAACCACTGCCGTCAGCAAAAGGATAACGAATATACCACAGATATGTGTTTTGATCTATGTAAACATTTTCGTTGTCAGAGATGGTTGTTTTGCAACTTGGGCAATAATTGACAACTCTTTTGCCTTTATAAATAAGTCCTTCATTGAAATACTGACAAAAAACATGTTTGACTGCTCTGTTTAAGTTTTCATCCATTGTAAAAGCCAGTCTTGACCAATCGCAAGAAATGCCGAGAGCTTTAAACTGGTCAACAATGATGTTGCCATATTTTTTATACCAATCCCAGCCCATTTCGAGAAATTTTTCTCGACCAACATCTTCTTTTTTTAGTCCATCATGGCGAAGCTGACGAGCAATAACCTCTTCAGTTGCGATTGCCGCGTGGTCCGTGCCTGGAATCCAAAGAGTGTTAAAACCCTTCATGCGTTTTGTGCGCACCAAGATGTCTTGAATTGTGTTGTTTAAAGCGTGTCCAATATGCGCCTTTCCTGTAACATTTGGTGGAGGCATAACCACAGAAAAATGCTCACGACTGTCTGGTTGAGAAGTGAAATAGTTTTTATCAAACCAAGTTTTGTATATTTCTTTTTCAAATAACTCAGGTGTATAACTTTTGTCCATATTTCTCCTTTATTTTTCAGTTACCTATGTAAAACATTATAAATATTTTGCCGCTTTTAAGCAAGCAATTTAACTTTCAAAATCAAAGTTGTGAAAAAAGGCTTTATCAAGCCTTTTCGATCACATATCCATCTTTGCTGTCTTTGATAACATAACCTTTTTTTGCAAGCTCTTCACGCATGCTATCAGCCTTTGCAAAATCTTTGTTTTGTTTTGCCTGCCAGCGCTCTTTTGCAAGTTCTTCAATCTCTTGCGGAATTTCTTTGTCCGCTTTTTCTTCAAAATCAAAGCCTAAAATTTTATTAAATTCCATCATCAACTTATAAATCTTATCACTTTTTTCTTCTTTCAGCACTTTTTGACAAACTGCGAGAGCTTTTGGCATATTAAGGTCATCATTGACAGCTTCCAAAAATTCTTGCCTAAAACTTTCAAGTTGACTGTCAGCCATATCGCCTTGCCCGTTTTTATGGCTTTGCACTGCGGTTTTGAATGCTTTTAAACTGTTTTGAGCACCTTTTAAAGCTTCAAAAGTGAAATTTTGTTGTTTTGAGTAGTGAGCCATAAAGTAAAAATATCTGAAATCTTCAGGAGCAAAGCCTTTATTTTTAAGGTCGTCAAGCGTATACATATTGT
>CALVNA010000019.1 GCA_944349535.1 uncultured Clostridia bacterium | reverse complement strand
CTTGACCAAGAGTTTTGAGTGCTTTATGTTTTAAAGGTGCGCAATGATATCCACCACGCACACAAATGCCATATTTTTCATTGAGAAGTGTGGCGACTTCTGAGGAATCAACATCCTCAAGGTTAAAAGCAAGCACTCCGTTTGCGTTCTCAGGCTGTGTGTAAACTGAAAATTCAAGTTTGTTAAGTTCAAAGTTTAGATATGTTGAAAGATCGTCAAGTTTGTATTTGATTTCATCAAAATGTTCTTCAACAAAATTTATACCAGCGTTTAATCCCAAAATCAGTGGAGATGAAATTGTTCCGCTTTCAAGCCGTTCGGGAAGAGAAGAAGGTTGGAAAAGCTCCAGCGAATTTGTCCCTGTTCCGCCATATAAAAGCGGTTTTGGCGTTTTTTGAGAGTTGATTAAAAGCCCGCCAATTGCAAGCGGTGCATAAAACCCTTTATGACCGGCGAAGGTAAGAAGGTCGATATGATCTGACTGCATATCAATTCTTTCATGACCGCAGCTTTGAGCACCATCAACCAAAAAAAGTATTTTTTGTTCATGGCAATATTTGCCGATTTGCTTGATTGAAGCTGTTGCGCCATTCACATTTGAAATGTGATTGCAAATTATCATGGCAGTGTTCTTTTTGACTAATGGCTTTATATCTTCAAGTTTTATACCGATAGGCGATGATTGAAAGGCAATATCATATTCAATGACGCCTTCTTTTTTTAATTTTTCTAAAGGCCTTAAAACAGAGTTATGTTCATTTTCGGTGGCTATCACATGGTCGCCTTTATTTAAATAGCCGAAAATTGCCATGTTAAGTGCGGCAGTGCAATTTGCTGTAAAAACAACATTTTGCGGCAGTGGCAAGCCGAAGTGTTTTGCAAGATGCTCGCGAGTCTTTTCAATTTCCAAAGCACATTTTATGCTTGCCTGATGACCACTCCTGCCAGGATTTGCAGAAAAGTGCAGCAAACTGTCATTAACTGCACTGATCACTTGTTTTGGTTTTATCAAAGTTGTAGCACTGTTATCAAGATAAATCATTTGTCAACTTTCCTTTCGATATACAATATAGTGAAATAGGAGGGAAAGTGTGAAAATAAGGAAGGGCAGATGATCATGATTTTAGTTGTATTTAACTCACGCAATGAGACCCTTTATTTTGCTCAAGCACTGAAAAATCAAGGAGTTTTTTTTCAAATAGTCAACACTCCAAAAGAAGCAGGGCAAGCTTGCGGTATTTCAGTCAAATGTTCAGAGAGAATTTTGCCTTTTGCCAAAAACATTTTGTCAAGCAGGCCATTCCGCTCTTTTGTTGGATGTTTTCGTTTTTCCCAAAATGGCAGCAGAACAGTTCTGGAAAAGTTGTTTTGAAAATCAAAACATTTGCTGCATGAAAGAGTGTAAAACTCATAAGATATATCTATGAGAACAACTTTTTCTTTAATCAGCCTTGCCGCTATCGCTTTGGTGCTAACTTTTTGTCTGCACTGCTTTTATAGTTATTTTTATCCCATGAAATTTAGTGAGCAGATTTCTGATTATGCACAGCAGTTTGAAATTGACGGAGCTTTGATCGCATCAGTTGCAAATGCTGAAAGTGGGTTTAATGAAACTGCGAAATCAAGCAAGGGAGCGATTGGTGTCATGCAGCTTATGCCTTCAACTGCAAAGTGGGTGGCAGAAAGAATGGGTGAGCAATTTCAAGAAGAAAAACTTTTTGACGGGGAATATAGTTTGAAGCTGGGAAGTTTTTATCTATCTTATCTTATCAAAAGTTTTGACGATGAAAAGTTGGGACTTTGTGCCTATAATGCAGGTCCGACTTGTGTTCGCTCATGGCTGGCAAATTCAAAGTACAGTCAAGATGGAAAAACTTTGTCGGTCATTCCTTTTACAGAAACAAAACAGTATATAGACAAGGTTTATAAAAATTATAATTATTACAGCAAAAGATATAAAGCTGTTTAAGCACATGTTAGCTAGGAGTGGGAGAAACAAAACGCAAAAACATAATATGTCAAATATAGTTTGACATATTTTTTTATTTATGATAAATTAACTGCATATAAAGCGGAAAATTGCATTACTTGCAATTTTTTGTTGATTGAAGGAGAAAATATGGAACAAAATTTGTCAAACGAAGTGGATATCAGGCGTGAAAAGATTTTAAAACTTAAAGAAATTGGGCAAATCCCTTATAAAGCAAAATATGAAAGAACTTGCACAATAAAAGAGGCAAGAGAAAAGGTTGGACAGCAGGTTAAAATTGCAGGTCGCATTATTTTCAAGCGTGTTATGGGCAAATTTGGCTTTATTCAAATCAGAGATATTCAAGCAAAAATTCAGGTTTCTGTTGGACGAAATGAACTTAACGAAGAAGACTATGATTTTTACAAGAAAATGATTGATATCGGTGATTTTGTTGGTGTTGAAGGTGAAGTTTATCTTACTCAAACGGGTGAAGTTACAGTGCGTTGCGAAAAGATTACCTTACTTTCAAAAACCTTGAGACCTTTGCCAGAAAAATTTCATGGACTTACAGATACCGAAACAAAGTATCGTCAGCGATATCTAGATTTAATCATGAACGAAGACACAAGAAAAGTTATGCTCACACGAAGCAAAGTGGTTTCATTTATCCGTTCATATCTTGAAAAAAATGGCTTTATTGAAGTTGAAACGCCTATTTTGCAACGCAATGTGAGTGGTGCAAGTGCAAAACCGTTTTTCACACATCATAATGCTTTGGATGTTGACTGCAATTTGCGAATCGCAACTGAAACATGGCTCAAACAATGCATAGCAGCTGGCTTTGATAGGGTTTTTGAACTTGGAAAAGACTTTAGAAATGAAGGTATGGATCCTTCGCATTTGCAAGAGTTTACGCAAGTTGAATGGTATGCTTCTTATTGGGATTTTGAAGACAACATTAAATTTTTCAAGGAAATGATACCTCAGCTGCTCAAACAATGTCTGGGCACTACAAAAATATCTTATCAAGGTCAAGATATTGAGTTTGCAGGAGAATGGCCTCGGATTGATTATGTTGCAAAAATGCGAGAAATTTTAGGTTTTGACTTTTTGTCAGAAAATGATGTTGACGCGTTTAAGAAAAAGGTGGTTGATCAAGGTATGTTTAGTTATGGCGACCTTGAAGAGTGCAAAACTGTCAGAACGCTTATTGACTATATTTATAAACGCAAAATCAGAGCGAATATCGTTAGTCCAACAATACTTTATAACTACCCAGCAGTTCTTATTCCGCTTGCAAGAAGAAATGACAAAGATGAAAGAATAATTGATGTTTTTCAAGTTGTTGCAGGAGGGGCGGAACTCGTTAAAGCTTATTCTGAGCTTGTTGACCCAATTGTTCAACGAAAAACTCTTGAAGATCAGTTGCAAGAAAAAGCTCAGGGCGATGAAGAGACGATGGATGTTGATGAAGATTTCTTGCTGGCTATGGAGCATGGTATGCCTCCAATTTCAGGTTTAGGATTTGGCATAGACAGATTTATTCAATTCATCTTTGATCTTCCAAACATCCGCGACACCATTCTTTTCCCACTTATGAAGTAAGAGGCATTATGGAAAGCAAAATCGAAGAGAAAGCGAAAACTAAAGCAACACTTATTTCAAAAGGACTTGATAAATTATTTCCAAATCCCAAATGTGAACTTGACTATAAAAGTGCCTATGAACTTTTGGTGGCAGTGATTTTGTCAGCACAATGCACAGACAAGCGGGTCAATATTGTGACAAAAGAGCTTTTTAAAGAGTTTAATACACCGCAAAAGATGTTGACTTTGACTCAAGAACAGCTTGAAGAAAAAATACATTCCTGTGGCTTTTATCACAACAAAGCCAAAAACATTCTTGCAATGAGTAAAGATCTGCTTGAAAGATTTGCTGGGAAAGTGCCGTCAAGTCAAGAAGATTTGGTTTCGCTTGCTGGTGTTGGAAGAAAAACTGCAAATGTTGTGATAGGAGAATTTTTCAAAGGAGAAGCTATTGCTGTTGACACTCATGTTTTAAGGGTGTCAAATCGCCTTGGACTTGTGAAAACTGACAATCCACTGAAGTGTGAACTTGCTTTAAACAACCTTTTTGAGAAAAAAGCTTGGTCAAAATTGCATCTTCAACTGGTTTTGTTTGGAAGGTATGTTTGCAAAAGCTTCTCTCCACAATGCGATAGGTGCCCATTTTACAATATTTGCCAAAGTGAAGATAAAAAGCAATTACTGAATTTTGCAGACTAGTACAAAATATGCTGTTATGCAATACAGAATAGACACAATATGTTGAAAATAAAAAAGAGGTAAGGATGTTTTTAGACAGAGTGAAAATTTCAATAAAAGCTGGCAATGGTGGGAAAGGTTCGACCTCTTTTTTGCGTAACGCAATGACTGCTTTTGGTGGACCAGATGGTGGCGAAGGCGGCAATGGTGGAGACATAGTGTTTGAGGCAACTTCGAATTTGAACACTCTTTACAACTTTCAATTCAAGAAAAAATTTGTGGCTGAAAATGGGCAAGATGGTGCTAAAAAACTTCAAACAGGAGCAAAGGGAAAAGATGAAGTGATTTTTGTTCCTTGTGGCACGGTGATCATCGACAGTCAGACAAATAAAATTATTGCAGATCTGTATGAAGATGGAATGAAGTTTGTAGCCTTAAAAGGTGGAAAAGGCGGGCATGGAAACGCCTATTACAAATCTTCAATCAAGCAGGCGCCGCATTATTCTCAAACGGGTGAGACCACTCAAGCTAGAGAAGTTATTTTGGAGCTTAAAACCATTGCTGATGTTGGGCTTGTAGGTTTTCCAAATGCAGGCAAATCCACTCTGCTTTCTTGCATTTCAAATGCAAATCCAAAAATAGCAAATTATCCTTTCACAACACTTTATCCAAATCTTGGAGTGTGTCAAGTGAAAGGTCAAACCTTTGTTGTGGCTGACATTCCTGGTCTGATTGAAGGTGCAAGCGAAGGTCAGGGGCTTGGTCATTATTTTTTAAAACATATTGAAAGAGTAAGGTTGATTTTGCATCTTGTTGATGTTTCGCAAAGTGATGGTAGAGATTTTATTGAAGACTTTAAGGTTATCAATGATGAGTTATCTTCGTATAGCGCAGACCTTGCAAAAACTCCGCAAATTGTTGTGCTGTCAAAAGCCGATCTTGTGGATGAACAGACCTTAAAAGAAAGACAAGAGCGATTTAAAAAAGAAACTGGGCAAGATTTCATCACGATTTCAGGTGCGACTATGCAGGGTATTGAACTTCTTAAGCTGAAGACTCTTGAAAAATTGTCGCAACTTCCAAAGAAAAGTGCACTTGCCGTTGAAGAATTTGATTTTGACAAAAAAGATGTTGAGTCGATCAATATAACCAGGCTTGATAACGGCACATTTGTTGTTGAAGGTGGCAGAATTGACAACTTTATTCGTGGCGTTGTTCTTTCTGATAACTTGTCTTTTGCTTACTTTCAAAACAGGCTTAAAGAAATGGGCGTTATTGAAATGCTTAAGGCTCGTGGACTTAAAAGTGGCGATAGTGTGCAGATCAAAGATATTGTGTTTGAATACACAGAATAGTTTCAAAAGCTTGTTTGACTATGTAAAATTTAAAATCTAATGCAAATTAAAGGGAGAATAACTATGGCAATCACAACAAAACAACGAGCGATGTTAAGAGGACTTGCAAATGCGCTAGATCCTGTTATGCAAATTGGTAAAGAAGGGCTCAGCGAAAATTCGTTTGAAGCAATAGAAGCCTTGTTGCAAGCTCGTGAACTTATAAAAATCAAAGTGCTTAAAAATTGTCCGATTTCACCAAAGCAGGCCTGTCAAAAAATATGCGAGAAGCTTTCTGCTCAACCTGTTCAAGTGATTGGCACTATGGTGGTGCTTTACAAATTTAGCACAAAAAAAGACTTTAAACATATTGAACTTATTTGATTTTTTGTTATTTCTTGCCTAGGGCAAGATTTTTTTAATGCCTCTTGACAAAAATCAAAATGGTGGTAGAATTGTTTATGTTAAGGAGAAAATTATGGTTGACACAAAGGAAATCAAAGAAAAGAATACTAATACTGATGAACAGCCACAAGATGTTTTATTTATTTACAACAAGGATGGCGATGCAGTATATTTTGACGGAAATGGTGATTTCACTTTTGGGAAAAGAGAAGATTTTAAATGCTCATGCGTCATCGATTATGAAAATGAGAAGCAACCTTGTGATTTTGAAACAATGGATATTGACGACAATTTCTTAGATTAATTTTGCTTCATTCAGTTTTTGTTTAAATCTTTTTCAAATTTTTTTATGTTTGAGCTTTGCAAAGTAGAGAGAAGTGCAAAGAGTAGCAAGATTGTTGCAACAATGCAATAATAAAGATTTTGACGTATGAAAAAGCTGATTGCCAAAAGAAGCATTGCAGATATCGCATAGCCTTTTGCGCGAGAACGATTGAAGGCGTAACCGAAAATTTGTTTGTACTTGCTGCTAGATGAAGAAGTATGAGTTTGTTGTGGAAAGAAATCATATTCTTTAAACAAATATTGATAGCAATCATATTGGTCAAGCAACACAATATCAATAGAAAGATTTTTGCAAAAGTTTTCAACATCTTTTTCAATTGTCTGTGCACATATGATAACTTTTGCAATTTTTTGTTTTTTTGCTGAAATATAAATTGAAAGTGCGCAATCTTTATCTAGCGCTTTCATTTTTAAATATGGGTATATCATAATCTTGCCTTCTTCGTTTTCACTTATTGTATAAATTCTATTTTTTTTCACATTTTTATGGCGCGTTTTTGCAAGCTGAAAAAAGAAGTCGTAATTTTTGTTTTGAATCAAATTGTCAAACATTGATCTTGCTTCCTGTTCTTCTTTAATTTTCAAAGAAATAGTTTCTTTTTTGTTTCTTGTTAGAAGGTTGATTAGCGCTATCACAATCATGCCGCAAGGCAAACTTATCAAAGCAGCTTGCAAATCTGAGTCAAAAGCATAGCGAAGCCAGATGAAGAATATCATAAAAACAAGAGCGAATTTGATCAACCACTTCAAAACATTTAAAAACATTTTCATGATTTTTTTATTGACAAAAATATTAAAGTTAGACAAAAAATTTGACAAAAATATTTTGATGTATTATATTGTTTAAAACAAGCTGCATTAAAGGAGTCAAGGCATGGACGAGTTAGTAAAAAATTTTCTTCAATATCTTTCACAGCAAAAATGCAAAGACATTGCAGTTTTCAACACAACTATTGACGGTCAAAACACAAATTCAATCATTGTGTCAATGCCAAATGTGATAGACAACAAAAAACTTGCAGACAAAATTATGCAAGACTTTGATTTTGACACTTTTCCAGAAGGTTACAGCAAAGGGGAATGGATTATATTTGATTTTGACAAGGTGGTGCTCAATTGTTTTATCCCTTCTGTGCGTGAAAAATTTAATCTTGAAAAGCTTTGGCAAAAAGAAAAAGTTGAAAACATCATAAAAGAGGTTGTGCCGCAAAAAGAAAAATCCAAAAGAAAAGTTCGTGGCAAAACAATCAATTAAAAAAGTTTATCAAAAGGCTTAAAACCTTTTGATTTTTTTTTAAACTATGTTAAACTTGTCTTGAAAGGTGAAAATATGATAAAAATTGCTTTTGTTTGCACAGGAAACACTTGCAGATCCGTGATGGCAGAGCGCATATTGAAAAAATTGAGTGATCAAGACAAGTCCATCAAAGTTTCTTCTCGTGGAATTTATGCAACGGGTGAAAATATTTCGCCAATGGCAAAAAAAGTGCTCAAAAGTCATCATATTTCAGCCGCCAACAGAAAAAGTGTAAAACTTGGGAAAATTGATAAAAATACTTTGTATGTTGTGATGAACAATCAAATGAAAATATGCATTCCTGGCGGAAAAGTGATAAGTTTTGAAGATTTGATGGCAGAGCCAATTGCCGACCCTTATGGGAAAGATGAGCAAGCTTATCAATTGACATTTGACCAACTTAGCATGGGAATTAAAATTTTGTTAGAAAAAATTAAAAAATGGAGAGAGATATGATTATTTTAGCCAGTGACCACGCAGGATATCTTTTAAAAGAAGAAATAAAAAAGTTCTTTAACAAAGAAAACATCATTGCTATTGATGTTGGATGTTATTCTCGTGAGCAACTTGATGATTATCCTGATTTTGCAAAGGCAGGCAATGCAAAAGTGCTTGAAGATCCTCGCAATGTGGGGATATATATTTGCGGCACGGGCATTGGAATGTCAATGGTTGCAAATCGTAATCCAAAAATCAGAGCCGCTCTTTGCAGAAGTGAAAATGACGCCATGTTTGCTCGTGCTCATAACGATGCAAATGTTTTGTGCCTTGGGGCAAAAGAAACAAAATACAAAAAAGCGATCAAAATTGTCAAAGTGTTTTTGACAACTGATTTTGAAGGTGGAAGACACGCTAGACGTATTAAAAAAATGAGTTAGGAGGGCTTATGATAAATATTTTGATTCCAATCGGAGATAACTCAAAAGGTTATCAACAGATGATTGAAAGTTTGTCTCATTTTTTTGATGTCAACATTATTGTTGGGTTGACTCAAAAGCAAGAAAGCCAAATTGCAAAACTTGATAATGTGCGTTATGTGGTTTTTAAAGATGGCACTGACAAGGAAGAGATGCTCAACAGTTTGTCGATGTTTGTGCTTGCAGGGCAAATAGTCATTTTGCGAAGGGCTGTGGAAGCAAAAAAACTGGAAAAACTGTTTGAGTCAAAAGCTGGCATAACTTTGGCGAAAACAAGGGCTCGAAATAAATTTTTTGCTTTCTTTGTCAACTTGTGGCATAAGCTGGTTCAAATGTTTTTTGGTGTGAAATTTTATGAAGGTGATAACAGCATTATCAAATTTAGCGAAGATCTTTCAGAAGTTCTTTTGCAAACTGGGAACTTAAGTTATAACAGCAGGGTGAACAGGTGGAAGGGCGTTGATCAAGTTTCTGTGGAAGTTGATGATGGTAAAACTGAAAGATTTCCTGCTGACAAAAAACAAAATTTAATATATTCTCTTGCGGCGGCAGCACTCATAGTTGTTGCGGTGGCTGTTACAGTTTTGCTTTGTGTGTTTGCAAACATAAACTTTGTGCTTGGGCTTTTGATAGTCTGCGTTGATATAATTTGCGTTTTTATGGCAATAATTTTGGTTATGATGCTTGCATTCAACAGAAAGGTTGGCAAAAAAAATGTTGGAGAAGGTGAAATTGTCGGCGGCAAAGTTGATTAGAATTTTGCTGTTATAAAAATGCATTAGAAGATTTATCGACAAAATAAAAGGAGTCTATAATGAAAAAAATCAGAATTGCAATCAATGGTTTTGGAAGAATAGGGCGACTTGTTTTAAGGGTTTGCACAAACAGGAAAGATGTGCAGGTTGTGGCAATCAACGATCCTTTCATAGATGCTGAATATGGCAAATACTTGTTTTTGCATGACTCTATTCATGGGCATTTTGATTGCGAGTGCAAAGTGGTCAAAAACAAACTTATTGTCAATGGAAATGAAATTGCTTTTTACAATGAAAAAGAGCCTTCTTTGATTCCATGGAAAAACCATGATGTTGATGTTGTGGTTGAGTCTAGTGGTAAATTTACAAAATATGAAGATGCAGTCAAACATATCGATGCGGGGGCAAAAAAAGTTGTCGTTTCTGCACCTGGCAAAAATATGCCTATGTTTGTGATGGGGGTCAATCACAAAGATTACAAGAAAAATATGCTTGTGGTTTCAAATGCTTCTTGCACAACAAATTGTCTTGCACCTCTGGTAAAAGTCATCAACGACGCTTTTGGAATTGAATGGGGGTTGATGTCAACGGTTCATTCAACAACCGCAACTCAACTGACAGTCGATGGACCTTCAAAAAAAGATTGGCGGGGTGGTAGAGCCGCATCTTACAACATTATTCCATCTTCTACTGGCGCGGCAAAAGCTGTCGGTCAGGTTCTGCCACAGCTTGAAGGAAAACTGACAGGCATGAGCTATAGAGTGCCAACGCTTGATTCCTCTGTTGTCGATTTGACTTGTTCTTTAAAAAAACCAGCAACACTTGAAGAAATTTCAAAGGCGATAACTCAAGCCTCAAAAAAAGAAATGAAGGGGATCATTGGCATAACAGACGAGGCAGTTGTGTCATCAGACTTTATTGGAGACAGCAGAACGTGCATTTTTGATGTCAATGCTTCAATCATCTTAAATCCTCATGCCGTCAAATTGCTGGCATGGTATGACAACGAATGGGGCTATTCAAACAAGACTGTTGACCTTTGTGTGCATATTTCAAAATAGGAGAAATTATGGAAAATAATCTGCAAAGCCCGAAAAAGAAAGAAAAGCTCTCATTCAATCAAATCCTTTCATTTGTGGCTTTTATTGGGATTGGTTGCATCGCTATTGCACTGATTTTAACGCTTATTTTTGAAAATAATGTCAATGTATCAAATGTTTTTCGCACAATCGGCGAGGTTATAGCCTATTTGATTTCAATTTTTTTAGCATATTTTTGGGTCAAAACTCATCCGCATAAAGCTTGGCTTATTTGCTATGTAATTTTTGTTGTAACAATTGTTGTGTTATATATTTTGACGGTGATTTAATGCTAAATTTTTTTCTTACTGTTGGCAGCGTGGTATTTATTTTGCTGTTCGGCTTTTTAAAAACTTTCTGGCAAGGTTTTGTATATTTTTCTTTCGCTATTTTTGTTGGTATTTGCGTCTTTTGGCTTTTTGTGCTTATAAGAGCATACATACAAAACTTCCATGAAAATTTGCAAGAGCGTTTCAATCTTTATTGTGCAAAACTTGTCAACACAACGAATTTGACCATGGCAGATGTTGCGGCTGAAAATGAACGGTATTTTCGAAGTTTTAAAAAGTCTTTGCGTAAAGAAAAATTTTTTGAAATATGCAAAATGGTTGTTATCATAAGCATTCTGATATCTTGCACTGTTTTACTTTTTTCAGGCAGGCTTTAACAGGAACATCTTTTCGACATAAAAGAGAGCTGGGACTCTCTTTTTTATATAAAAACAGTTGATAAAAAAAATTTATTGTGCTAAAATTATTCGGACAAAAAGGAGAAGAATATGTTTACATACGAAAAGAAAGACAAAAAAGGAATTTTAAAAATCAAAATTTCGAAAGAAAATTGGGATAAGGCTGTCAACGCAGTTTATGAAAAAACTAAGAGCAGATTTACTGTTCAGGGGTTTAGAAAGGGAAAGGCTCCTAAGAAAGTTATTGAACAAACTTATGGCGACACTATCTTCTTTGAAGACGCCTTTGAAAATGTTGTTAATGAAGAATACAACAAATTTTTGACTGAAAACAAAGGTGTTGTGCCAGCTTCATATCCTCAAGTGGAGATGAATTCTTTTACAGTTGACAGTGGGCTTGAAGCAACACTTACTTTTGACCTTATGCCAGAAGTTGAAATTGGCAGTCTGTCTGGGCTGAAAAGCACTCGTAATAAAGTTGAAGTTTCAGACGAACAAGTTGAAGCGGAACTTAAAAAAGAACAAGAAAAACACGCAAGAATGGTTGAAGAAGACAAGGTTTGTGAAAACGGCGACTATGCAACTATTGATTTTTCAGGCTCTGTTGATGGGGTTAAATTTGAGGGGGGCACTGCACAGGACTATCGTCTAGAGCTTGGCTCACACACCTTTATTGAAGGCTTTGAAGAACAAGTTGTGGGCATGAAAAAAGGTGAAAGCAAAAACATAAACGTGAAATTTCCTGAAAACTATGGTGCTGAAAACCTTAAAGGAAAAGACGCGGTCTTTGCGGTAACAGTAAAGAAGGTTGAGAAAAAAGTTTTGCCAGAAATAAACGACAAATTTGTTTCAGACACAACTGAATTTGAAACTCTTGACGAGTATAAAAAATCAATTAAAGAACAACTTAAAAAGACAGAAGAAGAAAAGGCTGAAAGAGATTATGAAGTTGCTCTTATTGATGAAATTGTTGACAGATGCAAACTTGAAATTCCACATTCAATGGTTGAGCATGAAGTTGAGCATATGGTTGAAGACTTTGCTCACAGACTTTCTCATCAAGGCATGAAGTTGGAAGATTATCTTGCATATATTGGCAAGACTGTTGAACAGTTTAAGAAAGAACGAGAAAATGATGCTGAGAAGAATATCAAAACTCGTCTTGTTCTGCAAAAAATTATCAGCAAAAACAATATTGCAGCAACAAGTGAAGAACTCGATGCAAAAATTGCTGAATATGCAGCACAGTATGGCATGAGTGAAGAAGAATTCAAGAAGAATCTTTCTCCAAATGACTATGCATTCTTTGAAAACAACATTGTTATGACAAAATTATTGGATTTTATTAAATCTAAAAACAAATAATTTGTCAATAACTAAAATATCATAACTTTGTATAAAAAATATTTCTTTTGGGAGGATATATTATGTTAATACCAATGGTTATTGACCAGACGGGCAACAGCGAAAGGTCTTACGATATCTATTCAAGACTGCTGGAAGATCGAATCATTTTTTTAAATGGTGAGATCACTGATGATGTGGCAAATATTGTGGTTGCGCAACTCATATACCTGGAAGGCAAAAACCCAAACAAAGACATTTTCATATATATAAATAGTCCAGGTGGATCAGTCTCTGCAGGGCTTGCGATTTATGACACCATGAAATATATCAAGTGTGATGTTTCCACAATTTGTGTGGGCAGAGCAGCTTCAATGGGGGCATTCTTGCTTGCAGGGGGAACAAAAGGCAAAAGATTTGCTTTGCCAAACAGCGAAATTATGATTCATCAACCTCTTGGCGGAGCTCAAGGGCAGGTCAGCGATATTCAAATTCAAGCAAATCACATTCAATACATTAAAGATCGCATGAACAAAATGCTCAGCGAAAACACAGGCAAACCTTTAGATATTGTTGAAAAAGACACTGATAGAGACAATTATATGACCGCACAAGAAGCAAAAGAGTATGGTCTGATTGACGAAATTTTCCAAACTAGAAAAACATCTAAAAAATAAGGAGTTTTATGGAACAAAATCAATATAAGTGTTCTTTTTGCGGTAAAGGCCAAAAGGAAGCTAAAAAACTGATTGCTTCTCCAAATGGGGAAGCTTACATTTGTGATGATTGTGTTGGCATTTGCAAAGATATTATTGCAGAACTTGGCAAAAAATCCTCTTTTGAAAAAATCGAATTGCCAACTCCAAGTCAGATTAAGGATGCTCTAGATCAGTATATTGTAGGACAAGACGAAGCTAAAAAGGTTTTGGCTGTGGCAGTTTATAATCACTATAAACGTTTGAATTACAACTTTTTGAAAACTGAAAAAGAAGATGTTGAACTTGAAAAAAGCAACATTCTTATGGTTGGCCCAACGGGCACTGGAAAAACTTTGCTTGCAAAAACGCTTGCAAAAATCTTGAAAGTTCCTTTTGCTGCTGCCGATGCCACAACTTTGACAGAAGCCGGCTATGTGGGAGATGATGTTGAAAATATTTTGCTAAAACTGATTCAAAATGCCGATTACGACATTGAAAAGGCACAGCGAGGCATTATCTATATTGACGAAATTGATAAAATTGCAAAGAAAACACAAAATGTTTCAATAACTCGAGATGTTGCAGGTGAAGGGGTTCAACAAGCCCTTTTAAAAATCATGGAAAGCACGGTTGCTTCTGTTCCACCGCAAGGCGGCAGAAAACATCCGCATCAAGAGATGATTCAAATCGACACCACAAACATTCTGTTTATTTGTGGCGGTGCTTTTGTTGGAATTGATAAGATTATTGATCAGAGAAAGAACGATACTAATCTTGGATTTAATGCGACTATAAAGACAAATGAAGAAAAGGCTCAGGTGAATATTGTAAAGGATATTCAACCAATTGATTTGATCAAGTTTGGACTTATTCCAGAATTTATTGGCAGATTGCCTGTGGTGGTTGGGCTTGACGATTTGACTCAAGAGGCACTTGTCAAAATTTTGACTGAGCCAAAAAATTCGATAATCAAACAATATAAGCTTATGTTTAAGATTGATGGTGTTGAAATTGAGTTCTCTGATG
>CALVNA010000018.1 GCA_944349535.1 uncultured Clostridia bacterium | reverse complement strand
TTTAAAGTGCAAAGAAAATTTTAAAAATCCAATGTTCCATCTTTAAATTTCAAAGAAAAAATTATTAAATTTATTTTTTAAAAATGCAAAGAATAAATTTGGAAAAAGTGTCGAATTTTGTTATAATCTTTTTTAAAGGAAAAGGTGCCTTAAGTGAGAAATAAATCGTTGTTGAAAAAGTCAATTTTATCCATCATCTTTGCAGCGCTAACTGCCATGTTTGCAGTAGGGCTGATTTTGTCGTCTTTTGACAAACAAACTTCAACAAAAGGTGAAATAGAGTGGACAGAAGACTTCAGCCAAACACCTCAAAACACTGACACCTGGCTTGACAACCCTGATTATTATATTGCTTCTCTTTCTGAGCTTGAAGGCAGCGGCACAAGCAAAGCCCCTTACAAAATTTACACGGCACAGCAGCTTGCCGGGCTTGCCTATTACACTCAAAACACAGGCACTCTTTCAAACTATTTTGTGCTTTGCGATAACATTGATCTTTCAGCGCACTACTGGGTGCCAATCGGCTGCTATTATAAATATGGCACAACAACTTCTCAGCAAAGGCAGTTCAATGGCGTTTTTGATGGCCAAGGCTATACAATTTCAGGGCTTTACACCGAGTGTCCTGAGCAAAGCGCCGCCTATTCATATATGGGCCTTTTTGGTTATTCATCTGGCAATAACTACATTGCAATTCAAAACTTGAATATTGTTGACTCTTATGTGCAAGGATATCAATATGTTGGAGGGATTTTAGGCTATGGCTCAGCCTTAATCAGAAATTGCTCGTTTGACGGTGTGGTGAGCGGCTCAAGCAGAGTTGGAGGAATTATAGGTTGTGGAGATTATGGCAAGGTTTCAATCTTAAATTGTGTCAATTATGGCAAAATAAATGCAACAAGTTATGCTGGTGGGATTATGGGGCATTCTGCCGATAATGGAGAGATAAAATTTTGCAGAAATGAAGGCGAAGTGGTCAGCACAGGCAGCAATGTAGGAGGAATTGTAGGATGTTTACTTGCTGACACGCTGAAAATAATAAAATGCTCAAACCTTGGCAACATCTCTTCAGAAGCAAACTATGCAGCGGGGATTTTAGGGCAAGTATATCAAGGGAATGGAGCTGATGCTTTGATTTATGACTGCCTAAACAAAGGCTCTGTTGTGGGAGTCAACTATGTGGCAGGCATATCTATGTGCACTTACAACAGAAGCAGTTATGATACTGTTGTTGCACACTGTCTCAATGAGGGCACGATTTCAGGGCAAAGCTATGTTTATGGAACAGCACATATCTCGTACGGTCAGTGCAACAACACAGTCAACACAGGCTCGGTGTCGGGGACGGAATATCTTTATGGCACAACAAATCGTTCTGTTGCTGACAACAAAAACTATTTTGGTGGGAATTGCAGTCAGAATATGACTCAAATCAGTGGCTCAATTTATAGCAGCACGCTTGTGCAAGACATGCAAGACTCAAATTGGTGGCAAGATCAAACAGTTTGGTCAGAGCCTTGGGATTTTGAAACAACTTGGCAACTTGTGGAAGGACAGTTGCAACTTATGCCACCTCTTGAAAGCTGGGATGATGTGGCAAAAACAACCTTTCAGGGCAGCGGAACTGAAGAAGACGCTTTTCAAATTTCATCTGCAGAGCAGCTTGCAGGGCTGAGCGTGCTGGTCAATGCTGGCAACACCTTTCAAGGCCAATATTTCAAGGTTACTCAGCCGCTTGACATGGGTGGCAGAAATTTTACTCCAATTGGGTTTAAACAATTGTTGGTATCAGAGAGTCCTTCAGTGCGTTTTGCAGGAAACTTTGATGGTGGCGGGTTTGAAATTGCAAACCTTACCATGCAAGGGATGCAGCATGGAGCTTATAGCAATCATGGGCTGTTTGGCTATATAAATTCAGGAAATTCAATAATAAAAAATATTATTTTGACAGATGTTGATATTTCAGCTGGACGTTATGTTGGTGGAATAGTTGGGCGTGCTTCTGCGACTATTTCAAATTGTCAAGTCAGTGGCAAAATTTCAGGATTTTCTTATTTGGGTGGTATATCTGGATATTTTGGCACGATAACGGATTGCATAAATTATGCCGATATAACGAGTGAAGCCGACAGCAGCCGAATTGGCGGCATTGTTGGCGAAGGCTCTGCTGAAAACTGTGAAAATCGGGGAGATATTTCAGCGCCAAATTGTGATTATGTGGGTGGAATTTCAGGCAGTCGCTCAGTTTCAGATTCAGTCAACTATGGCAATGTTGAGGGCTCAAAATATGTGGGCGGAGTTTCAGGTGCAGCCGCTTATTCATCAAGCAAATATAGCTTTTCAAATGTTCACAACTATGGCCGGGTTTCAGCTTCAAACTATGTGGGCGGACTGGTTGGGGCAAGAGTTTCAACAATCAGAAACAGCTCAAATCATGGGCAAGTTTCAGGCGGCACGTCGGCTTACATTGGTGGGATTGTAGGACAAAATGCAACTAGTATTTATGGATGTTATAATACAGGCAATATAACAGGCGGAAGATATGTAGGTGGAATTTTAGGCGGTAGTGGATCAATATATAACAGTTATAATCTTGGCACGGTGAAGCCATCGAGCCCATACAGTCCTTCTTATACAGGAGGAATTGGCGGATACAACATTACGACAATCAGTGGCTGCTATAACTTGGGTGAAATAGTTGGCGGCACACGAAATTATGTTGGTGGACTTGCTGGTAGCATGTCCACAAGCGGCGAACCATCAATCATCAACAGCTATAACAGAGGCAGCGTGCAAAGCACAGGCAACTATATTGGCGGGCTGGTGGGAGATGGCGGCATTGCAAGCATTTCAAACAGCTATAATCTGGCAACTGTGTCAGGTGGGGCAAACTATGTGGGCGGCATTGCTGGCAGACTGACAACAGGGTCAATCACCAATTGCTTTAATGGTGCGCTTGTCAGCAACTCTTCAGGCAACATGGGGGCAATTTTGGGCTATGGCGAAAGCAGCCCAATCTCAAATTGCTATTTTGGCATTGCCTGCACCGATATTGCTGTTTGCGGAAGCGGAACTGCCACCATTTCTGCCACAGCTTTCAGAGCAACTCTTGAAAGTGATGCAAAAAGTTTGAGCTTTTATCAAGACGAAAATCTTTTCGATAGTTCAAGCCCATGGAATTTCAATTTAATTTGGCAAATTGATGCGCAAACAAATGATGGCTATCCAACTTTGAAAAAGCAATCATATTGGCAAGACCAAACTTTAGACACTGAATTTGCAGGCAAGGGCACGCTTGAAAACCCTTATCAAATTTCGTCAGAAGAAGAGCTTGCTGGTTTTGCAAGCTTGGTCAATGGCGGCAACACTTTTGCAGGACAATATTTTGCTCAAACAAAAGATTTGGATTTGTCAGTTCACTACTGGGCAGCCATCGGCAATAGCACATATAGTTTCAATGGAGTTTTTGACGGAAACAATTTTGAAATAAATGGTGTGAATATTTCAGAAACAACTTCATATCAAGGTTTGTTCGGCAAAGCAACAGGTGGTGAGCTTAAAAACATCCACATAAAAAATTCGTCAATTCAAGGGGGAGCTTATGTTGGTGGAATTGTTGGCTCTTCAGATTCGCTAATTTCAAATTGTTCATTTAATGGCACTATCAATGCCTCTAGCGGCTATGTTGGCGGAATTGCAGGAGCTTCAGATTTGACGATTTCAAATTGTTCATTTAATGGCACTATCAATGCCTCTAGCGGCTATGTAGGCGGAATTGTGGGCTCAGGCACAGACATTTCTTCATGCAGCTCATATGGCTCTGTGAATGGAAAGTCAAATTATGTAGGTGCCATTGTGGGGTATTCGTCAGGCGGAACAATCACCGGTTGCGCAAATTATGCAAATGTCACCAACACTAGCAATCACACAGGCGGAATTGTAGGGTATGGTAGATCGGCTCGAATTATTAACTGTTTCAATCACGGTAATATTTCAGGTTATCAATATATCTCGGGTATTACTGGGCGTTACGCAGATCTCATTGATGGCTGCATAAATTATGGCGATATCAGTGGAAACTATTGCAGCGGCATGGGTGATCTGGTTGACACGATCACCAACTGCAAAAATTTTGGAATTATTGCTGAAGGAACAGGAAATGGTGCTGGAATAGCTTACTCAGGAAGTGATGAAATATCAAATTGTGAAAATTATGGAGAAGCGGGCTATGGCATTGCAAGAGAATTATATTATGCTTCAAATTCTATCATTGAAAATTGTCGCAACTATGCAAAAGTGAAGGCTGCGGGAATCGTTGGCAGCATTTTATCATCATCGTCAAGCACAAGATATAGCTATCAAATTTTGAACTGTGCAAACTTTGGCGATGTTGTGCAAAGCTCTGCAACAGGTTCTGCTGGCGGCATTGTTGGATATATTTCAGACACAGGCGGCAAGAGGATTGTTATTGACAGCTGTTTTAATGCAGGCAATATTGAAGGTGGAGGTTATAGCGGCGGAATAGTTGGTCATATGTATGGCAGCGGCAGCAATGTTGTGCAAATTTCAAATTGCGGCAGCGAGGGAAATGTGTCAGGCGAGGGGCTTGTTGGGGCTATTGCCGGCAATGGCAGAAGTGATCTTTCAATTTCAAATTGCTATGCCGTTTCAAGCATTTCGCAGGAGCGGCTGGTTGGTGATGACGTAACAGTGCCAAACAACTGTGTTTACATTCTGACTGTTGATGATGGAAGCGGCGTGGTGACAACTTACAAAAAGTTTATTGGCAATGACTTCACAGGTTTTGCATGGCTGAATGATGCAAGTTGTCCAATCCCGAAAGAGCTTGCTTGGTCAGGGCAGTTTCAAGAAACGCCATCAGAATATCAGGGACAAGCAGATTGGATATTATATAAAATGCAGCAAGACGGCTGGACGGCTGTTGCCTAAGAAAAAAGCAGAACAAATTCTGCTTTTTTTGTTGAAGGGCTTTTCATTTTCAACTTTCTTGCAATTGAATGTTGCCGCATAATACATCATAGTAAGAAAAGGTTTGAATTTTTTCAAGCTTTGTCTCAACAGTAAAAACACTTGGATAGACATCTTTGATCACTCCGCTTATTTGTTCAATCTTTTTTCTTCCGCGATTGACATTCATCTCCACTTGGCTGCCTTTTAATGCTAATATTTTCAGTTTGACCTCTTCCAAACTTGTTGTTGCCTTTCTCATACACATCTCCTTTTCTATCTTTTTGCCAATTTTAAAGCTTTTCAAACATTTTTGTCATAAATCAGTTGCTATGCTCGTAAATATATCTCGTAAAATGTTTTGGAGGGTGAAATGGCATTTGAAAACAATAAATTTTCGGTAGCAAAAAAGACAAAACTTCCTGCAGGCGATTTTTCTGTTGAATGCAATGTGGCACTAGGGGCAGATGTTGGCAAAATTCTTTCTGTGGGGGTCAAAGCTTTTGAAGAGTCGAGCGAGACCTTGAATGGTGTGCTCAATTATTCAGGCGTGGTTGACTTGAAGATCATTTTTACAACTGCAGATGGCCAGATCAATTGCAGCAATCACAGCTGCAATTTCAGCTCTAAGTTTGAAAGTGATAAGATAGCCACTGGGCAAAATGCTGTGATTATGCTTAAAGTTGTTGACTATGTGATTGAATCAATTTCAGGCGACAGCGTCAGAATTGTTGTCAATCTTGAGCAGTCTGGCGATCTTGTCAGCCAAATGGATGTTGAAACTATCAGCTGCAATGATGAAAATGTTTTCTGCAGAAATGAAGAAATTGAAATACTCAAACTTGTGGCAACAAAGAGAGATAGTTTTACTCAAACCAGCGAAGTGTCGCTTCGAGATAATGTCAAGAAAATTCTTTCAACAGAAAGTCAGGTGCTTTTAAAAAACAGTGATAGCGGAACCGGCTTTGTCTCTTTGCAGGGAGATATACTCACAAGGGTGCTTTACCTGACTGAAGAAGATAAATTTGAGACCTTCTATGTCAACGAACCTTTCAAAGAAGAGATTGAAGTTGACGGAGCTGAAAAAGATGACATCGTTGAAGCATACGCTTTCATAAAAGATGAAAATGTTGCAACTCAAATCGAGAATGACGACAAGGGACAAAAACTTACAATCGGCATTCCTGTAGATGTTATTTTGCGTGTTTATCGCAATGATCTTATCAGTATTGTTGACGATCTTTATAGCACGAAAAATGAAATCAACGTCACAACTGAAAGTTTTGAAAACACATCAGTTTGTCCTTCAGTCGTGGTTGAAGACAAAATCGAGGGGAGCTTGACTTTAGATGAAGATTCTCCAAGAGTTGACAAGGTGTTATTTGCCAGCGGCAATGGGGTGAGCTTAACCAATGTGTATGTCAGCGAAGGTCAGGTTTTTGTTGAAGGCATTGCAAAAACAAATGTGATTTATCTCAATGATGAAACAAGCTCTTTAAACAGCGTTCAAGTGGATGTTCCATTTTCTTTTAGCGACAAATTTGATTGTCAGTGCGATGGCATGGTGATGGCAAATGCTGTTATCAGCGATGTTGACGTTGTTGTCAAAAAGGGCAGAGATCTCTATTACGATGCAAAAATCAAAGTTACTATCAATTGCAGTTATGACAGGGTTTCAAGTGTGATCTCTCAAGCAGAGAATTCTGAGACCTTGCCAGAGCGAGATTATGCAATGGAAGTGGTGTTTGCACAAAGTGGACAAAATGCTTGGGATATTGCAAAAAATGCACACGTGCCAGCTGAGCAGGTTGCGTTGCAAAATCCAGATGTTGTTTTCCCACTAGAAGAAGATGCCTCACTTGTGTTATTCTATCAAAAAGGTTGACAAAAACGCCCTCTAAAACAAAAATGCAAAGCGTAAAGTTTTGCATTTTTTTATTTTATTTGCGATTTTTTTTCACTTTTCTCTGTTTTCAACTGAAAAAAAACAGCAATAATTTTTGCAGGAGAAAATTATGAAATATATTTTGATAACAATTTCTTGCATAGCTATAGCGTTAATTTTGGGGCTGTCGGGCTTGGTAGAACAAGAAAGTCAAGTTCAATATTTGAGAATTCATATCAGAGCAAACTCAAACTCTGAGCAAGACCAGTCAGTAAAATACAAAGTCAAGGATAATGTGGTTGAGGCTTTAATTCCACTTTTAAGTCAAATAGAAAGCTTTGAAGAAGCTAAGTGTGTGATTAGTGAGAATTTTTCGATGATTGAACAGGTGGCAAATCAAACTTTGCAGGATAATGGTTTTTCTTACACAAGTTCAGCCAAGATATCAAATGAATATTTTCCAACACGCACTTATGAAAATATTACTCTTGAAGAAGGTTATTATGACGCTCTTATTCTGAATCTTGGCAGTGGAGAAGGCGACAACTGGTGGTGCATTGTTTTTCCAGCCTTTTGCTTTACTCAAACAAAAAAATCCGACAATATTGTATATATTTCGCAAATTTGGGAGATAATTAAAAGTGTATTTTCATGATTTAAGGGGGATTTATGAAAAAAAGACTTTTTGCGTCTCTTTCACTTGCTTTTGTCGGAATGCTCTCGATTGCCGGCACAACTGCCACATATTTAAGTTTTGATAAAGCCATTTCTCAAACAGAAGCTGCAATCACAACTTCAGAGCTTCGAACTGCTCAGACAAAATTGAAAAGATGGGGTTATTATACAGGCTCGGTTGACGGAATAAACGGTCCACTTACAAAAAAGGCTGTAAGATATTTTCAAAGCAAAAATGGGCTTGCTGTTGACGGAATAATTGGCCCAAAAACTGCAGCAGCACTCGGAATGACTCTGTCCGGTGCTTCATCTTCAATATCTTCAAGTGATTTGAATTTGCTTGCTAGATGTGTGTATGCTGAAGCTCGGGGAGAGCCTTACACAGGTCAAGTTGCGGTTGCAGCAGTTGTGCTAAATCGTGTAAAGAGTGCATCCTTCCCAAATACTATTGCCGGAGTTATCTATCAGCCTTATGCGTTCACAGCGGTTGATGACGGTCAGATAAATTTAACTCCAAACAGCACGGCTTACAAGGCGGCGCAAGACGCTTTAAATGGTTGGGATCCTACATATGGTTGCATTTATTATTTCAATCCAGCAACAGCAACAAGCTCGTGGATTTGGTCAAGAGAACAAGTGATAACAATTGGGAAGCATATTTTTGCGAGATAGGAGGTGAGAGATGAAAAATGAAGAAAAAACAAAATCGCTCAATATTGACACAAATTTTGAAATAAAAAACGAGAAAAACAATCAAAATTTAATGAATTTTGCAAAAAATGAAGAAATTTCGAAGAAAAACATTAAAAGGAAAAACAAAGCAATCAAAATTCTTGCTCTTTCGACTTCAATTCTCGCTCTGTCAACAATAGGTTTAGGGGTGGCTTATGCAGTAAAGTCGCAGCAGGCAAACAGCTATAAACTTAGCCTTGAAAATGTTTATGAAAAAAACTTTTACAATTTGCTTGACAGTGTCAACACGGCAGAAAACGATCTTTCGAAAGTTCTTGCAAGTTCTGGTTCAACCTACCAATCAAAACTTTTAAATTCGGTCGCTAAAGCCTCAAATGAAGCTCAAATTTCAGTTTCAGGGCTTCCGCTTACTCAAAGTGATATTTATGATATGGTCAAAATGGTCAATCAAGTTTATGGATACACCAGCACGCTTTCTGATAAGATTGCAAAGGGACAAACTTTGAGTGAAAGCGAAATTGAAACTTTGGAAGATGTTTATCAAAATATTTTAATTTTGAAAAACCAACTTAATGAATTCTCTCGAAAAATGCAAGCTGGTTATTCAATTTTGGACGAAAGTGTGTTCAATGAAGATGGGACTACAAACTTTACCCAAATTTTTACACAAATGAGCGATCTTGACGTCAAATATCCAACCATGATTTATGACGGACCATTCTCAGATTCAGTTGTCAACAGCGAAATTAAAGGTTTGAAAGGATCGACTGTAAGAGAGGAAGAAGCAGAAAACGCCATAAAAAAACATTTTAAAAATTTAACTCAGCTAAACTTTCAAGAAACCACTAAAGGAAGATTTGAAACTTACAACTTTAGGGCGGTCAATTCAGACGAAGAGAATCTTTACATTCAAGTTACAAAAATTGGCGGCAGGATCTTGACTGTCAGCGGCTCTGGCAAAAACGGCAATGCCACAATTGACAAAACGCAGGCAGAAAAGATTGCAATAGACTTTGCAAAGAACAATGGTGTTGAAAACGCAACTGTTGTGTGGAGTGATCAGCTTTATGAAGACTTATATCTGAATATTGCTCCTGTTCAAGATGGAATCATTTTGTATCCTGATCTTGTCAAAGTCAAAATCGATTTGACAACAGGGACGATAGTAGGGTATGATGCAACTTCATATTTTACAAACCATACAAGCCGCTCGCTAAGCCAGGGAAGTTTGACAAAACAGCAAGCAGAAGAAAAAGTGTCGTCTGACTTCTCAATAGTTCAAACTCGCAAAGCGCTTTCTCCACTTGATTATAACAGAGAAGTGGTTTGTTATGAAGTTCAGGCAACCAAAGATGATAACACATATTATTTCTATTTCAATGTGGAAAACGGAGAAACAGAAAATATTTTGAAAGTTGTCAAAACAGACAATGGAAATTTGTTGATGTAAAAAAAAAACAAGCACTAAATTGTGCTTGTTTTTTATTCAGCTTCAACTTTTGCTTTTTCGTAAGCTTCCAAAACTGCAGACTTAATCATCTCTCTTGTTTCAGTATTGATTGGATGAACGATGTCTTTGAATTCTCCATCTGGAGTTTTTCTGCTTGGCATTGAAATGAAAAGTCCATCTTTTCCTTCAATCACTTTGATGTCATGCACAACAAAGCACTCATCAATTGTGATGGAAGCAACTGCTCTGAGTTTTAATTCTTCTTTTGCAACGAGTCTAACTCTTACGTCTGTGATTTTCAAGTCCTTTTACCTTCCTTTTGTCTAGATTACCTTCCGGCTATCTATATAATACTATTTTTTTAAAAAAGTTGCAAATGTTTAAGCAAAATTAACAAATTTTTTTCAACATATCTAAAGCTTTTTCATAAACAATATTATGTTTTATCACTATGGCGATGTCAAAGTCTATTATGCATTCAAAAATCGGAATTCTTCTAATCCCATCATTTTGTTGCATGGTTGGGGAGTGGACAGCCAAATTTTTAAACCAATTTGGGAAGCTTTCCCAGAGCGGTCTTTTTTATGCATAGATTTTCCGCCATTTGGAAAAAGTCAAAAAAAGATTGAAAATTTCAACATATACACATATGTTGCTTTGCTCATGAGTTTATGTGAGCATTTGCACATTGAAAAATGTGATGTTCTTGCGCATTCATTTGGCGGCCGAGTTGCAAGCATTCTTGCCTCAATCAAATGTTCACTTGTTCGCTCATGCATATTTGTTGACAGCGCAGGATTGAAACCAAGACGAAATTTGAAATATTATTACAGTATTTATAAATACAAAGTTTTAAAAAAGCTTGGCAAAAGCACTTTAAATTTAGGCTCAAAAGATTACAAGGTTTTGGATGAAAATATGAAAAAAACATTTAATAGCATTGTAAATGAAGATCTTGCCCCCTATTATCAAAGTGTGAGATGCAAAACTTTGATTGTTTGGGGTGAAAAAGACAAAGAAACACCACTTTATATGGCAAAAAAATTGCATAAATATATCAAAAATTCAAAACTAGAGATCATTAAAGATGCTGGGCATTTTTGTTTTTTAACAAACACGCTTTCATTCAACAAAATTATTGGAAAATTTTGGGAGGAAATTCAATGACTGCTCTTATTTTCACATGTGCACTTAGTTTGCTGTTCTTCTTTTGGTCACTGTTGTTTTTTAAGACTTATCAGCTTTCACAATATCAAATAGGCAAATTCTTGGATGATATCCTAGCCTTCCGTTTCGCTTTTGGAGACAAAAATAAAGTTGTATGGACAAAAAGGCTGGTAAGATTTTCTATTTTATATTTCTTGGTAAGTTTTGGCCTGTTTTTTGTCATCACCTATTTTATTTATCACATCGCTTTGATTGTTTTAAATGTTATTGTCGTTTTTCTTCTGGCTCCTATTTTGATGTCAGTTGTTCATTATATCATATTACCACTTGAAATATTGATAAAGAAAATATATATTTTGCGAGCTAGAGCAAAGCTTGGCAAAAAAAAGATAATAAAAATTGGTATAACTGGAAGTTTTGGCAAAACCTCCACAAAAAATATTTTGACAAGCATTTTGGAAAAACAATACAAGGTCTGCTCCACACCGCTTAATTACAATACTGAAATGGGTATTACAAAAACAGTGCTGGGCAATTTGGATGATCACGACATTTTCATTGCAGAAATGGGGGCGAGAAAAAGATTTGATATAGCAAAAGTTGCCTCTATAGTTCACCCAAACATCGCAATTTTGACTTCTATCGGAAAAGCGCATCTGCAGAGCTTTAAAACGCTGTCTGAAATTGAAAAAACAAAATATGAATTATGTGAGAATCTGTCAAAAGATGGGAAGGCGATATTCAACGGCGACAGCAAAAGCACTTTGAAGCTTTACAGAAAATTTGCAGGCAACAAATTTTTGACAAACGCTGAAAAAGCATTTGCGTATGCAAAAAATGTGCAATGCAGCTGTGATGGCAGCAAGTTCGACCTTGTGATAGACGGCAAAGAATTTAAGGCTTCAACCAAGCTGCTTGGAATGTGCAATATTGACAATATCGTTACAGCCGCGGCTTGTGCATATATTTTGGATGTGCCAGCCAAAGACATTGTGGATGCAATAAAAATGCTTGAGCCCACTCCTCACCGACTTGAGATATTAAGCAAAACACCAATTGTGATTGACGATTCATACAATAGCAACGAAGTTGGGTTTTCCGAGGCGCTTGAAGTGCTTTCCAAATTTTCTGGCAAAAAAATTGTGGTAACTCCGGGCATTGTTGAGCTTGGCAAAGAGCAAAAATCTGTCAATTTTAAAATTGGTTGTCAGATTGCCGATGTTGCAGATTTTATTGTTATTATGAACGAAATCAACAAAAACGATATATACTGCGGTGCAATTTCGCACAATTTTAATTCAAAAAACATCTTTTTTGCAAATACAAGAAAAAAACAGGAAGAAATATTAAAGCTTTTGGTAAACGAAAAGACTGTTATTCTTTTCGAAAACGATCTTCCAGACAATTATAAATAAAGGAGAATTTATGAAAACTATTGCAGTGATTTTTGGTGGGAAAAGTGTTGAACACGACATTTCTGTTATCACAGCCATGCAGGCAATGGCAAGATTCCCAAAAGGATATCAAATGCTTCCTATTTATATCACCAGTCAAGGCAATTTTGTGGTGGCTGATAATTTGAATGATGCAAAAATTTATTTAAATTTTGCAAAAAATGTCAAAAATTGCAGGAATGTTTCAATAGATTTTGAAAATCATGGCGTTTTTGTTTGGAAGAAAAATAAAATAAAAAAGCGCATCAAAGTTGATTGTGCACTGCTATGCAACCACGGCCACGGCGGCGAAGATGGCGCTTTGCAAGGAATGCTCGAACTTGCAGGAATTGCCTACACTTCTTCAACGCTTTCAAGTTCTGCTATGACGATGGATAAAAGTTTGACAAAGATTATGCTTGGCAATTTTCATATCAAAACTTTGCCATATGTGCAATTTGACAGATGCGAATATCACCAAAACAAGTTGAAAATTTTGCAAACAATCAAGAAAAAACTTGCCTTCCCTTGCATTATAAAACCAGCAAATTTGGGCAGTAGTGTTGGAATCAGCATATGTGAATGTGAAGCAAAACTCGACAAACAGATTGAAGATGCTTTTGCCTTTGATGAGCGAATTTTGGTGGAACGATATTTGTCAGATGCTGAAGAGTATAGTTGTGCATGTGTCAAAATAAATGATAAAATTTTGCCTAGCAAAGTAAACAAAGTCAAAAAAAGCAAAATCTATACCTTTGAAGAGAAATATATCAAAGAAAGAGAAATTGGGAAGTGTGAAATTTCAAAAGAATTGAATGAGCAGATCAAAAAACTTGCCGTCAAAGCATACAAAGCTTTGAGATGCGATGGAGTGGTGCGAATCGACTTTTTGTTAGACAAAAAGAAAAAAACTCTTTTTGTCAACGAAATCAATTCAATACCTGGCTCGCTTTCATTCAATATGTTTGACAGCTCTTTTGAAGACCTTTTGTCTGTGCTGATTGAAGAAGGCATTGAAAAAAATGGAAAAACAAAAAACGTGATTTATCAATTCAGCAGCAGTGCCATTGAAAAATATATATCTCTAAGTTGCAAAAAAGGGCTCAAAGCAAAATAATTTGTCGAACTTTGCCTTCTTTTGCGAAAGAGAAAACTGAAAAGATTTTTGTTGTATTATTTCAAAGGAGGCAAATTATGATGTTGAAAAATTTAATAAATGTTGAAGATATAAAAAGTGGTGAAGATTTTCTTAACACCAAAATCAGAGATATTTCAATTGATAGCAGAAAGGTCAGGCCAGGTGATCTGTTTTTTGCCATGAAAGGCTGGCAGCAAAACGGAAATGATTATGCTTTGGACGCTTTAAAAAACGGTGCAGAAGTTGTGGTCAGCGATCAAACCTTGCCATTTGATAAGGTGGTGGTTGTTGACAATGTCAGAGCGGCTTACGCAAAAGCTTGCAAAAATTTCTTTGATTCGGCGTGTGACAAGCTGAAAATCATTGGCATCACTGGCACCAACGGCAAAACCACCACAACCAACATAGTTGCAAGCATTTTAAAAACAGCTGGCAAAAAAGTGGGGGTTATTGGCACACTTGGTGCAGAGTTTAATCAAACTCATGTGGAAACTGGCATGACCACTCCAGATCCGTATACCTTACATAAACTTTTCAAATCTATGCTCAGTCAAGGGATAGAGTATGCCATCATGGAAGTTTCTGCTCATGCTCTTGCTTTAGATAAACTTGAAGGAATCAAGTTTGAAATAGGCGTGCTGACAAATATAACTGAAGACCATCTTGACTATTTTGGGAATATGGAAAACTACGCTAAGGCAAAATTAAAGTTTTTTACGCCAGAACAAGTCAAGCAGGCGATAGTTTTTGGAGAAGACGACTATGCCAAAAATTTGATCATCAATCCACAAGTTCCAACCCTTTGCTATGGTAAAAAGCCGGGCTTTGATGTGAGTGGACGCAGCATAAAAACAGATTTTGAAGGCAGTCAGTTTATTTGCGACTTTTTGGGGGAACAATTCAAAATCAAAAGTCATCTCGTGGGGCAATATAATGTTGAAAATTTGCTTGGAGCCATTGCAGCTGCTCGCTGTCTTGGCATAAGTGAAGAAAACATTTTAAAAGGCATTGCCAATCTTCTGCCAGTTGAAGGCAGATTTAACATTATAAATTTTAAAAGCAACAGTATTGTTATTGATTATGCCCACACTCCAGACGGGCTTGAAAAAGTGCTTAAAACTGCACGTTCGCTTTCTGACAACAAGCTGGTTTGCATCTTTGGTTGCGGAGGAAATCGTGACAAACAAAAAAGGGCAATAATGGGAAAGATTGCATCTTCTTTGGCTGATGATGTCATTATCACAAGCGACAATCCGCGCTTCGAAGAGCCGCAAGAGATCATAAAGCAGATTGAAGAAGGTTGCGTTAAACCTTGCCTTACCATCTGTGAAAGACAAAAAGCGATTGAATACGCTCTGAAAAAATATAAAAGCAAAACAACAATTGTGATTGCGGGCAAAGGGGCAGAGCAGTATCAAGAAATCAAAGGAGTGCAATATCCATACAGCGATTTTGAAGTTGTTTATAATTTTTGCAAGCAGCTGAAAAAGCCCTTAAAAAAAGACAGAACTTATCCTTTTCATGATGCAGATGAACGATTTTGCGACTAAATAAATTTTTTTGCCATACAATATTTCAGGGGGATTTTATGCTGAAATATTATATGGCATTTTTGCTTGCTTTGGTTTTGGGTGCAATTTTGGCTTTTCCTGTGCTTAAGCTTTGCAAAAAATTTCATCTTTCACAAACAATTTTGCACTATGTGGACAAGCACTCTGGAAAAAGTGGAACGCCGACAATGGGCGGGCTTATATTTATCTTTGCTATAATTCTTTCAAGCATCTTTTTTCTGCAAGGACAAATTGGCGGAGCAGCAATTGCGCTTGCCACTATGCTGGGTTATGGGCTGCTTGGTTTTCTTGACGATTTCATAAAGGTTAAATTTCACAAAAATGAAGGATTAAAGCCCTATCAAAAAATTATTGGACAGGTTGGCATTTCGCTTATTATTGCTTTGTATGTTTACTTCAACAAGGGTGGCAAACTTGAATTTTTTGGACTTGATATTGACATAGGCGTTTTTATTATTCCTTTTATCATATTCTTTTTTGTTGCGGTTACAAATTCCGTCAACTTGATTGATGGTCTTGATGGACTGGCTGGTGGTGTTAATGCAGTTTATTTCTTGTTTTTTGGTATTATTTTGGCACTGCTTGGTCAAACGCAATATGCACTGATTTCCTTTGCTGCTGTTGGGGCGCTCTTGGCATTTTTGATTGTCAATTGTTTTCCGGCAAAAATTTTTATGGGCGACACAGGCTCGCTTGCTCTTGGCGGACTGATGGCAGCAGTGGCTGCACTGAGTGGCACCGAGCTTTTGATGCCAATTCTTGGCTTTATGTTTGTCATTACAGCTTTTTCAGATATATTGCAGGTTTTACATTACAAGAGAACGCACAAACGAATATTTTTGATGGCTCCACTTCATCATCATTTTGAAAAAAAAGGCGTGCATGAAAATCGGATCGTTTTAGTATATATATTAATAACATTAGTGCTAGGCGTTTGCTTGCTTGCGATTTATATGGCACTGAAAGGGTTTATTTGATAGGAGCGAATTGATGAAACTTAAAGGGAAGAATGTTCTTGTTTATGGCATGGGCTCAAGCGGTCAAGCAGCCTGCAAACTGTTGCACGAGGTGGGTGCGTGCGTGAGCATATATGACGACGAGAACAAGTTTTCTTCCTTTTATTCTTTTGAGAAAAATCCGACAGTCAAAAAGTATGATCTGGTTGTGGTCAGCCCTGGGATAAAGGTTCATGGCAACAATTTGATTTCATTTTTTTTGTCAAACAGGGTGCCAGTGATCAGCGAGCTTGATTTGGGGTTTTTGTTTTGCAAAGGGAAAATTATAGGTATAACTGGAACAAACGGAAAGACGACAGTAACCTCGCTGGTTGGTGAAATTTTTAAAAAAGCAGGCAAAAAGACTTTTGTTTGCGGCAATATTGGTCTGCCTTTGACGGCGGTAAGTTTGCAAACTGACAGTCAAAGTTTTATTGTGTGCGAAGTGAGCAATTTTCAACTTGAACTTTCAAAATACTTTTGTGCAGACCTTGCTTGTATTTTAAATTTGGCGCCTGATCACATAGATAGGCATGGCAGTTTTGAAGAATATGTGCGTGTCAAGAAGAAGATACTTGCAAAACCCAAAAAGCAAAAGA
>CALVNA010000017.1 GCA_944349535.1 uncultured Clostridia bacterium | reverse complement strand
AGACTGCGTGTGAGATGCAGTTTTTTATTTTAATCACATCAAGCATAAATTGTGGGAGTCGAACCCACGGGTGAGACAGGGTCCCCTGAAAATCGTCAGATTTTTAGGGTAAGGCTTCCACCACCTTTAGTGTCAACTCAATCGAAATGCAAATTTTGCGAATAAAAAACATAGCTAGAGGCATTCTGCTATGTTTTTTAAATTATTTTGCGACTTTCACTGCAAGAAAAATATAAAACTTGATAGCTAGCAGCCAATTCTTTTAAAATTGGCTTGACCATTGCAAAATTTTGGTCATCTAAATTTACAAAACTGTCGTCTAAAATTATGCATGGCTTTTCTTGTTTATAAACTTTGTCAAGAAGGCTGAAACGCTGGCATATCACCACCAAATCGCGATAGCCTTGGCTTAAAAATTCCACATTTTTTGCACCTTGGCTTGTAAGAACCCAAGGATTAAGGCTGCTGTCAATCGACACTTTCTCAAGCCCTTTAAAACCTTCAAAAAGATGTTTGAAGTTTTCGTTTAATGGGGCTACAAACCGCTCACTCACATTTTCTCTTGCCATTTTCAAAAAACTCATTGTCTTTTTCAGAAGTTCAATCTTCTCAAGTCCATCCGTCCGCTCAGTTTCAAGTTTGTTTTTATTACCTTGCAAAATTGCAAGTTCTTCTTGCCTGTTTTCAATCTCGTTTTCCAAATTGAACTTTTTTGCACTGACCTGTGCACATTTTTGCTCAAACTCAACCTTTTGCTGATAGAGACTATCATAGTCAAATTCCTTCAAATCAGGATATTTTTCAATTTCATCTCGAAGTCTATGAATATCGCTTTTCAACTCGTCAATTTCCTTCTCAACAAGCCCATCATTAGTTTTACTTTTAAAAGCTAAAAGCAAGCCTCCTGCCAATAAAAACAGCACGCCAACGCTTAGCCCTATTTCAACAGACAAAACATTGAAGGCGAAAAGCAAAATAAAAATTAAAGCAACAACAAACGATAGGATGGCAAACGGCAAAAATCTTGAAAACGGTTTTCTCTTTGGCTTTTGTATGGTCAACTGACTCAGCTGCATATTTTTATTGTTAAACTCTGCTTGCAATCGCATTTTTTCTTCAAGCAATTTTTTTTGCTGTCTTGCAGCTTCTCTTTGGCTATCAAATATTTCTTCAAATTCCTGTTTTTCTTTATTTAATTGCCGATTTTGACTTTCGACAGAATTTAAAAGATTTGTCAAATTTTCTATTTCCAAATTAAGCCTATCACTGCTCCGCTCTATTTGTTTCAGCTCAGCTTCTTTTGGCAAATTCGCCACCAATTCTTTACGATTTTTTTCTAACAATTTGATTGCAAAATCTGTTTTTTCTCCGTCATTTTTATATTTTTCAATTCCTGCAAGATTTGAAACCATTTCGTCGGTTGATGAAGATGAAAGATCGTTTTGACCAAAAAAAGCAGAAATGACAAAGGTTTCAGCGCCCACACCAAACAGCTGCGTGCCTATGCTCTCAGAATAATCATTAGTAATTCTGTTTGAGTTTAAATCAAAAAGCTGAAAAGAGTCTTCTTCTGGCGTTTTTCCAAACTGCCTAAAAATCTGATATTTTTTCCCCTTAACTTCAATCGTTAAACTGCCGCCATAATTACCACCTTGCCACGGCTCAAACTTGCTTCTTTCTGACTGAAAATCCTTTTTTCGCCCCTTTGCTTCCATCCCATAAAACATGGCTTTTATAAAAGCACAAAGAGTGCTCTTGCCCCAACCATTTTCGTAAACAAATTGATTGATTTTGTCTGAAAAGTTTATGTCAAAATTTGAAAACTTTCCAAAATTTTCTATATGTAAACTTAATATTCTCATAGCGACAAATCATCTCCTTGCAGTGCTTCAATTCCAACTCTCAAAATTTTGTTTTTGTCTTCTTCTGAAAGGTCCGCCTCTTCCACCAGTTTTATAAATTCCGCTTTAAAAGACAGCGGCTCATTTTTGTATTTTTCAATATCAATTTTCATTTTTGTTTTATCAACAAATTCAAGATAAAAACCATCATAATTTGATTTTAACATGTCAAAATTCAATTTCTGACCTTCTTGGTAATAGCCAGAAAAAACAACTCTGACCACATTTTGTTTTTCATTTGCAAGCTGCTCTTGAAATTTTATTTTCAGCTTGTAAAAATCAGAAATATCAGAAACTGAAATATTCAAAATTTTAAAAAGCCTTTGTTTTAAAGGATGAAAATTTGGAATAAAATCTTTGCAATCAATTAAAACATACCCCTTTTGCCCACATTCATCAAACCCATTTGAAAAAAGAGAGCCACTGTAAACAAGTCTGGCAGAATTTGTTTGCCCTTGCCAAAAGTTATGCTCATGACCAAGCGCCACGTAATCAAACTTTTTAGTGAGAATTTTTGTTAGGTCAAGATAGTCATGGTCTGTTTTGTTTGATATTGAACCATGCAAAAGAAGAACATTTTTCTTATTTTCGTCAAAATTTTTATAATCTGAACTAGCACACCAAAAATCAATGTTTTCAGTGCGAAAAACATTGTTCTGCTCGTTTAAAACATGAAAATTTGTTGGTGTATCAGAAAAATTTGTTTTTTCATCATGATTTCCGCAAATGTAAAGCACTGGCTTTGCAAAGCGTTCAACCTGTTTAAAAAAATTTTTCATGATTTTTTGAGAAACAACACTGGAATGGAAAAGGTCTCCACATATCAAAGCAATATCACAAGGCTGCAAAAAAACATCAGCAAGGGCATCGAGCTTCTCTTGCGTCAAAATTTTTTGTTTGTCGGCAGGAAGTCTTAAATTTTTTGCGCCTAAATGCAAATCTGCCATATGCAAAATTGAATTTATTATCATAGAGTCATTATAGCACAAACAAAGCCTAAATCAAAATGCAAAAAAGCCATCGCAACAAAAAAAGAAGGCAATTATAGCCTTCTTAAAGAAATATTTCCATTGGTTGAAATTGTGTTTCGCACTCCACCACCATTGACAACTAAAGGATTTGAGAAAGTATTTTCATACCCTTCAGCTTCAACATCTTCTCTTGCTTGACCTTGAGAATTGTAAAACTCAACTGTAAAGCTAGACTGTGGGTTATAGTTTAAAACCACGCTGCCCGAAACAGAATTTGCATTGACAGAGTTTTGCATCTGCGTATTTCCGTCAATATTTATATTTGCACTTTCGCTCACCAAATTGATATCACCTGAAGTGTCAGCAAGCGAAACATTGATTGAGCCTTGTTTTGTTTCAAGCCAAGAACCTGCAGCCAATTTGCCAATATCAATCTGAGCATTGTTTGAATTTATGAATATTTCTGCCTGCGATGCATCATCGATTGTGATATTGCTGTTGTTTGCAAATGGCAAACTTATTGAACCAGCCACTTGTCCAATCGTTAAGTTTGCGCCATCCATTTTATTTACCAAATCATTAGCCTGCAAATTGCCACTTAAATTTTGAATATTTACAGTCGAGTTTGTTGTTTTCAAGTTTATGTCACAATCAACATTTTCTGCAGAAAAACTTCCGCTTGAAAGATTAAAGTTTATCAATGCATTGTCAGTAGTGCTTGCCTTTGTTATGTTTGCAAACTCAAAACTTCCGCTTTGTCCTGTGATATTTAAAGTTGAATTGTCTTCCAAAACAACATCTTTTGCTGTACGGAAAGAGCCGCTTTGATTATTGATTGAAAGCTGAGAAAAGTTTGTTTCTAAATATTCTCCAAAACGGATATTTCCACTATCAGTTTGCAAATTCACATTTCTGAAATTGAAATATGAGTCGTTCTCATCTAAAAGTGCTTGACCACCACCTAAAATGATTGAACCTTTCTCGGTGCTCACAGTTAAAGTATTGGTAGAATTTAGCGTTTCATCTTTTGGCAGCAAAATTCTCACATAACAATTGTTGTTGAAATACAAAAATCCTTCAGCGTTTGTAACATTGATGTCTAAAAGATATCTTGAATTTTCTTGAAGAGAATATTCAACACTATAAGAAAATTGCGAGTTTTGCCCAGATTCAGCAAAACCTGTCTGATAGTTTTCAATTTCCACTGTTGTATGTTCGATATTTTGATCTCGCAAAATTTCAAAATTGATAAGATTGCCATCAACAACAATGTCAGTTGCATTTGATAAGTTGATGTATTCAACATTTTGCCCGCTCGGCATCACCTCAACAACTCTGTAGTCACGAATGTTCGAAAAATATTTCATACCAAGCAAGTTCATCCCTGGATTAAAAACCATAATTACAACAAGGATGAAAAAAATGGCAACAACAAAAAGAAGTAGCATCATAACATAAAATAAAAAACCTCTTCGCACTTTATCGCCTGCCATAAATCCCCCTATAAAATAATTATAGCACAAAAATCTTCAATGATCAATAGTTTTTTCAGTCAAGAACTGCTTTAATTCGTCTTATTCCACTAGACGACGATTCTTCCTTTATAATTTTGAAATGGTGCAAATCTTTGGTGTTCTCAGCGTGCGGTCCGCCACAAATTTCTTTGCTCACATCTCCAATTGAGTAAACCTTGACTTCCTCGCCATATTTGTTGGTAAAAGTGCCATGAGCTCCACTTTCTTTTGCTTGTTCAAGGCTCATCACCTGACATATAACTGGAATTTCTCTTTTAATGGCATCGTTCACAAAATCTTCGACCGCTTTGATTTCTTCCGCCGTCATCTTATGGTCAAGATTAAAATCAAAACGCAGGCGCTCTGGCGTGATATTTGAGCCTTTTTGAACCACACCCTTGCCATAGAAATGCTGCAACGCCGCCAAAAGCAAATGTGTAGCCGTATGCAAATATGCCGACTGCTTTGATGTGTCTGCAAGACCACCTTTAAACATTCCTGCAGTTGCTTGACGAGATTTTTCTTGATGTTGTTTAAACATTTCTTCAAAGCCGTCTCTGTCAACTTGATAGCCGCGTTCTTTAGCAAGTTCTTCAGTCAGTTCAAACGGAAAACCAAATGTGTCATAAAGTCGAAAAGCACTTTTTCCGCTTATCACATTTTCAACTTTTTCACCTGTTTTGCTTGCAAATTCTTTGTGCCTTTCAATGCCAGCAATCACTTTGTTAAATTCTTTATGACCTTCTTCAATTGCTTTTGAAAACTTTGCAACTTCCTTCAAAAGCTCGTCTTTTATAAATTGTCTGTTTTGCTTGATGTCTTGATAATCCTGACCATATTCATCAACATAAATATCAACAATGTCTGCAAAAAGTTTGCTGTCAAAGCCAATATTTCTGCTGCAATTGACCGCCCTTCTTATAAATCTACGCAAAATATAGCCCTGCCCAACATTTGAAGGAACAACGCCTCTTGCATCACCCAAGATGAAGGTGGAAGATCTTAAATGGTCGGTTATAATTCGATATGCTCTTGTTGCAGCTTGAGTGCTGTCATATTTGATATCAGCCTTTTGGTTTATAAAGTCAATCACTCTTTTAAGACATCCGCTGTCATAAACACTGTTCGCACCATTTAAAATTGCAACAGTGCGCTCAAGTCCCATTCCTGTGTCAATATTTGGTCTTTCAAGTTTTTCTGCCTTGTCGCCAGCCTTTTTGACAACATATTGCATAAAAACATCATTCCAAATTTCAAGATATTTGCCGCAATCACAACTTGGAGAGCAATCTTTGCCACACTTTTCTTTGCCAGTATCATAAAACATTTCGCTGTCTGGTCCACAAGGTCCAACTCCACCACCAAGAGCCCACCAGTTGTCTTGGCTGGTGAAAAAGATTTCCTTTATGCCACATTCTTTCCAAGCAGCAAAGGCTTCTTCGTCTTTTGGAGCAACATCATTTCCTGCAAAAACAGTAACTGCCAATCGGTTTTTGTCAAGACCAAGATATTCAGGGCTGGTCAAAAACTCATAACTCAGCTTTATCATCTCTTTTTTATCACATTTGCCTAAGGTCCAATTCCCAAGCATTTCAAAAAAAGTAAGATGGCTGCCATCACCAACCGAATCGATATCGCTTGTTCTTATGCAACGTTGAACGTCATAGATTTTGTCGCCTGCAGGATGCTTTTCTCCCAAAAGATAAGGCACAAGAGGATGCATTCCAGCAGTGGTAAAAAGCACAGTTGGATCATTTTCAGGAATGATCGAAAAGCCTTCAATTTTTTTAAATCCATGTTTTTCAAAAAATCTAAACCATTTTTCTTTAAGTTGTCTGTCTGTAATCATAATTTTTCCTTTTTTCAACGAAGATTTTATCACATTAACGCCACTTTGGCAAGCCAAATGCGGTCATTTTGAATTTTATTTTTTTAATATTGCACTTTCTTAAGATACAATGCTTGCGGCGGCATAGTTCTGCCGCTTGTTGAGCGCTGGCCATTTTCAAGAGCGTTAAGAATTTTATCTTTGCTTAATTTCCCCAAGCTGTAATCGACCATTGTGCCGACCAAAATTCTGACCATATTCATAAGAAATCCATTGCCTGTGATTTCAATATCAATATTATTTTTCTTTTTTGATATATTGATTGAAAAAATTTTTCTTACAAAATTTGACGCACTTGTCTGGCTGCTGCAAAACCCTTTAAAATTATGTTCTCCAATAAATATTGATGCAATCTCTTCAAGTTTTTTTTCGTCCAATTCTTTGACAAATGCAACCCGATTTGCCAAAATACAATTTTTTTCTCCCTTGCAAATTTTGTAAAGATAGGTTTTTGCTTTTGCATCAAATCTTGCATGAAAATCCGACGCCACTTTTTTTGCCGACAAGATTTGGATGTCTGGCGGCAAAATTCGATTTAAAACAGTCTTTATTTTTCTGGTAGGACAGCTCTCTTCAACGTCAAAATGTGCCATTTGACCAAACGCATGCACTCCAGCATCTGTTCTGCCGCTTGCAAAAACTTCAGCTTGCATTTTGAAAGCATCCCAAATTGCTTTTTCAATTTCTCCTTGCACCGTTCTCAAGCCTTCTTGCTTTTGCCAGCCATGAAAATTTGTGCCATCATAGGCAATTTTTATCAACATTCTTTTCATGTTTTTATTATACAAAATTTAATCTTTATCTGCAAGTTTTTTGACTTTGATTTACAACTTTTCATTTGACATTTCAACGAAAAAAAATATATACTAAATTTGAGGTTTATTTATGAAAAAAATTCTGGATGGCGCAACCGCAACTGCTATGATTGCATACAAACTCAGTCAAATTATTCCAATTTATCCTATCACTCCATCATCGCCCATGGCAGAATTTGCAAGCAGTCAAAGTGCAAAAGAAACCAAAAATGTTTTTGGTCAGAATGTCAAAGTGATTGAAATGCAGTCCGAAGGTGGCGTGAGTGGCACGCTGCATGGAGCTGCGCTTGCTGGCAGTCTTAGCAGCACTTTCACTTCTTCACAAGGTCTGCTTTTGATGCTTCCAAATTTATATAAACTTGCTGGTGAAAATTTGCCAGCCGTCATTCATGTTGGCGCAAGAGCTGTTGCCTCTCATGCTCTTTCAATCTTTGGTGACCATAGCGATGTGATGGCTGTCCGCTCAAGTGGAGTTGTTATGCTTGCAAGCGACAGTGTGCAATCAAGCCATGATCTTGCACTTGCCTCTCACCTTCTGGCTCTTAAATCTTCGCTGCCAGTTTTGCATTTTATGGATGGATTTCGAACAACACATGAAATTCAAAAAATTGATATTATTGAAGATGAAACAATAAAAAAATTGGCACAAGAAGATGTGAAAAAATTCTATAATCGCAATCGTAATCTTCAGTTTGGCACAGCCCAAAACCCTGACACGTTTTTTCAAAATCGAATGGCAAGAGAAGTTCTTTATCAAAATGTTGGCAAAAACTTGCAAGAAATTTTTGATAAAATTTTTGATGCTTGCGGCAGAAAATATAAGGCCTTTGAGTTTTATGGCAACAAAAATGCTGAACACGTGATTGTTGCAATGGGCTCAGCCTGCAAAACCATTGAAGAATATATTGACAATCATCAGACTGAGAAAATTGGACTTGTCAAGGTTGTGCTTTACAGACCATTTTTAAAGGAAGAATTTTTGAAGATTTTGCCAAAATCTGTGAAAACAATTTCTGTGCTTGACAGAACAAAAGAAAGTGGAAGTTTGCCTCCACTAGCTTTGGATGTTATCTCTTGCCTGCAACAAAACAAAATCGAAGTTCTGTCAGGTGTGTATGGGCTTGGAGGAAAAGAATTTACTCCAAACTGCGTCAAGGCAGTTTATGAAAATATGAAAAAAGAGAAGAAAAACAATTTCTCTGTCGGCATAGAAGATGATTTGAGCTTTTCATCGCTTAAAATTGACAACAACTGGCAAGAAGAGCAAAGCTTTAACATCAAAGTTTTTGGGCTGGGCTCTGATGGCTCGGTTTCTGCAAGCAAGTCAACGATAAAAATACTTGGCAAAAACACAAACAAAAATGTGCAAGCTTACTTTGAATACGACTCAAAAAAATCAGGCAGCTTGACTCAAAGTCATATCAGAATTTCGCAAAACGAAATCAAGTCAAGCTATCTTTTGAATAGTGCTGACATAATTTCAATAAACAATTTTTCTTTTGTGCATCGCTATAACTGCTTAAAAGGCATAAAGAAAAATGGCGTTGTGCTTTTGAACACAATTTTCAGCGGCAAAGAACTTGACAAAGTTCTGCCAACTTCTTTTGCTATGCTTCTTAAAGAAAATCAATGTAAGCTCTACGCCATCAATGCACAAAAAATTGCAAATGAATATAATCTTGGCAATAAAATCAACATCATCATGCAAACAGCACTCTTTGTCTGCGCTAATTTAATGCCTAAAACTCAAATTTTAAAGGAAATTGAACAACAGATAAAGGAAAATTTTGCAATCAAAGGCAAAAAAGTGGTTGAAAAAAATATTGCTGCTGCAAAAAGCGTGCCTAAGCAAATAGAACAAGTTGACTATTCGAATTTTACTGGCAAAGATCAAGTTTTTATCAAAAAAGGCAATGAATTTTATAATAAAATTATGTCAAAGCTAGCAAAACTTGAAGGCGATAGTCTGCCTGTGAGTGTGTTCAACAAGGATGGTTCTGTTCCGCTTGACACAAGCAAATATGAAAAGCGTGGCATCGCATTAAATTTGCCTCAATTTATCAAAGAAAACTGCATTCAATGTGGAATGTGCACTCTCGCCTGCCCTCATTCAGCATTATCAAGCCTGCTTGTTGACAAAAATGATGTAAAAGAAGAAGACCGCAAAGATTTTGTCAAAGCAATGGGCTTTGAAGATAAACTTTTCAGAATTTTGCTTTCGCCTGAAGATTGCACTGGCTGTGGAGTTTGCGCTCGCACCTGCCCCGCTATTAAAAAAGCACTTGTTCTTGTAGGAGCTGAAAAACTGATTGAAGAAAGCAAAAAAATGTATCAAAAATACAACACTTTGCCGCAACAGACACAAAATAAATTTTCAACCGACTTTGCAAAAGGGCTGCAATTTTTGCCATCTCTATTCAAATTTTCAGGTGCCTGCGCGGGATGCGGACAGACGGCATACATCAAAATACTGACTATGATAAATGGTTCAAACATGATGATTGCAAATGCAACAGGTTGCTCTTCTATTTACAGCGGCAGCTATGGCTCCTGCCCTTTTGGCACAGATGAAAACGGGCAAGGCATCACTTGGGCAAACAGCTTGTTTGAAGATAATGCAGAGTTTGGTCTGGGTATGGCACTTGCAGAAAAACAAAAAAATTCTGGCAAAAAGGTTTGGATAATTGGCGGCGATGGCTGGGCTTATGACATTGGTTATGGCGGCTTAGATCATGTGCTTGCAAGTGGCGAAAATGTCAATATTTTAGTGCTTGACAACCAATCTTATTCAAACACTGGCGGTCAAACAAGCAAGGCAACTCCAACTGGCGCAAGCATAAAATTCAGCGAGCAAGGCAAAAGCACTCGCAAGAAAAATCTTGGTTTGATTGCTTTAAACTACAAAGATGTTTTTGTTGCCCAAATCGCTCTCGGCAAAGATATGGGACAAACAATAAAAGCTTTAAAAGAAGCACAAGAATATGACGGTCCAAGCCTTGTGATCGCCTACTGTCCTTGTGTAAATCAAGGCTATGACTTATCTCGATCACTTGAAGAAGAGCGACAAGCTGTTGATTGCGGCTTTTGGCCACTTTACACATACAATCCAAAAACTGAAATTTTGCATCTTCAAAGCGAAATGAATGAAGAAAAATATCAAGAATTTTTGCAAAATGAAAGGCGTTTCACTTTGACAAAAGACAATCAAAAACAATATCTTCTTTACAAGCAACAAGAGCAAGCAAAAGAAGAGTTTGAAGTTTTAAAAAGAAAAAGCGAAAATAATAAATAAAAAATGCACTTTTTTGTGCATTTTTTCAACAAAGATGTTCTTTATCAAGAAATCGATTGACAACTTTGATATATTTTTTCTTGTCCACCTCATAGCTTTCTGTATGCTTTGCACCTTTAGCTATATATAAATATCGCCTTCTTTCATCAAGAGAATTATAGATGTTATATCCCATTTCAGTTGGAACAAAATCGTCATCACTGCCATGTATGACAAGCACTGGCAATGATGTCTTTTTTAGTTGTTTGATGCAGTCAGCTTCTTTCATATCATAACCGTTTTTTCGATTTGCATATTTCACAAAACAATTCAAAAACAATTTTGTATGAATTTTGCTCTTTTGATAAATGTAACAAACCTGCCTGTAAGTGTTATCAAAACCGCAATCTTCAATTATGCCAACAACATGGCAGTCAAGCTTATGACTGCTGGCATTACAAACAGCACTGGCACCCATTGACTGCCCAAAAAGCACAACATTATAGCAATGATTTTTTTGTGCGAGAAATTCGCTCCACTTCATCACATCAAGCCTGTCAAGCCAGCCCATACCAACGGTGTCGCCTTCGCTTCTTCCATGAGCACGGTTGTCAACAGCAAGCACATCAAAACCTCGTTTTAAAAAAATATCAGCAAATTTTGCCATGTCAACATAGTTGCCGCCGTATCCATGAACAAGCAGTGCCACATTGTTGCTTGAATTTGAATAATATTTCCCAAACAATTTTAGACCATCAAAAGAGCAAACTTGAACATCGACAAAGCCATGCTTATCCCAGAAATCAATTTCTTCTTCAGAATTTTTTTTCTTTTCAATTTGTTTTTTTAGCTTGCTGTTGCGAGAAAAAACGAATCGGTAAACCATTGAATTGAAAAGCAGATAGAAGAATAGCACCACTATAAGCAAAGCCATGGCAGCAAGCAAAACCCACGCCAAAACGACCATAAACACCTCAAGATATTTTTATGACCGCACACAAAAAAATATCACAAAGGATTTACAAAAAAAGAGTTAAATCAACTCTTTTTATTCAACGATTGCTTTCACACTTTCTCCACTTTCTGCATCTTGATATGTCAGCCAATAGCCAAAACCTTCTTCATTTTGACTGTCAAGCGGAAGCCAAGAAGGAAAACCTGAAAGCTCTCTTGGTGGCGTTTTTTGAAAAACTCCTGGCACGCCGTAACAAATATATTTCACAGAGCCTTCGCTTTTGATAAGCCCAAAAACATAATAGTCATCATTTTCAAGAGCAACTCTGACCCATTTTGAATTTGGGAAAATTTTTTCAAGGTATTCTTCTTCTTTATTTTGAGAAAAAAGTTTTTCAATTTGAGGTTTAAGCTCTTGATAAAAATTTTTGTTCTCTTTTGGCTCTTGAATTTCTTGTTCTTGCCCTTCTGCCATTTGTGTTGAATAAAAATATTGTTTATATTTGCAGTTTTTGCAAGCATCACATTCAAATTCTTTGTCAATCGCCTGTTCAATTTCCGCCTTTTCTTCGTCTTCAAAATCAACACCATACTCATCGAGCACTTGCTCTACCTGATCAATATTTTCTGCACTTTTGATTGCTTTTACAACCTGACTTAAGCCTTCACTTTTGCCTTGACTTGAACCGAAAAGGATTGGCTTTATAAGCCCATTAAACACATTTACAACCGCACAAGAAAATTGGTCATTAAAAACATTTTCATCCACCAAAAATGTGTATAGCATACCACTTTGGTGTGTGAGGCCTGCCTTGTAAACTTTACCATTTGAATAGATGCCAAGTGTTAAGATGCCTTTTGGCAGCACTCCAAAATTATACAGCCTTACTCTGCCTTTTAAATTTTCTGAGTCACCTTCAATAGTTAAAACTGCTTTTTCTTTGCTTTGATCGACACTATTTAAGACAAGACTTTTTCTGAGTGATAAACTTGACATAAAAACACCTCTTAGCATTATTATTTTATTATAATAGTGTTAAGAGATGTTTGTAAAAAGTGGAAATTTTTTCAAAATTTTTGCCGCTTTTTGTCAAAAAGGTTATTTGCCAAGCTTTTTCATTATTGTCTTTGCAATGTTTTTGGCATCGAAACCTGCAGCTTTGTAAACCTGCTCTCCATCGCCGCTGCCTTGGTAATCTTTGACCCCAACAAAAAGCCCATCTTCGCCAATGTATTTATACCATAAGCTGTCATTTGATGCTTCAATTGCAACTTTTAAGCCTTTGCCAAGAACTTTTGATTTGTAAGCCGCAGATTGCTTGTCAAAAATATTTAAACATGGCATAGAGACAACCGCGCAATCAATTTTTTTGCTTAGTTCTTGAGAAACTTTAAGTGCCAAAGCAACTTCACTTCCACTTGCAATCAAAGTCACTTTTGCCTCTTTCTTGGCAGCCTTTATCACATAGCCACCCATAAAAGTGTCTTTAAATTTGCCGTCAACAGTTTCCAACTTGTTTTTTGAAAGAATTATTGCTTCTGGACCTTGATTTGTTGTTGCGTATTGATAACTTGCAAGCAGCTCATTTGCATCACACGGTCTGAAAACATTAAGACCTGGAATCATTCTAAGTTGTCCCAGTTGCTCAATAGGCTGATGTGTCGCTCCATCCTGCCCAATTTGAACGCTGTCGTGAGTGAAAAGATAAAGGACGTTAAGCTTCATCATCGCGCTCAATCTTATTGCAGGTATCATATAGTTTGCAAAAGACAAAAATGTTGAAGCAAACGGAATAAAATCTTCATAGAGTGCAATCCCATTGCAAATTCCTGCCATTGCGTGCTCTCTCACACCAAAATGAATGTTTCTGCCACGCCTGTTGACAGATGAAAAATATCCCCCATTTTCAATAAATGTTTTGGTTGAAGAAACCACATCGGCCGTTCCACCAACAATTTGTAAATATTTTTCTGCTATTTCGTTCAAGACTATCTTATTCAGATCTCTTCCTGAAAGCCCTTCCCACTTATAACTGTTTCGAGCAAGCCTGTCATAATCAATCTTTTTTCTGTCAAAATAGATGGTGAATTGACGGTAAAGTTCTGGATTTGAATTTGCATAAATTGCAAGTTGTTGATTCCATTTTTCATGTTCAAGTTTTCCTTTTCTGGCAGTTGCCATGCACCAATCACGAACATCATTTGGCACAAAAAAGTTTTCACTCACTCCAAGATTTTTGTTGAAAATTTTAAGTTCTTCTTCGCTAAGCACAGCATTATGCACTGCAGAAGTGCCTTCTTTTGCCGTGCCAATACCTATTGTTGTTTTGAAAATTATAATGGTTGGCCTATCTGATTTTTTTGCTTTTGCAATCGCTCTTGAACAAGCATTGAAGTTGTTGCCGTTTTTTACTTTTATAACATTCCAACCCATTGCTTTGAATTTTTTTGCAACATTTTCTTTGTTGGCAAGAGAAACACTTCCTTCAATTGTAACATCATTTGAATCATACAATAAAATCAGTTTGTTTAAGTTTAAACTTCCTGCAAGCGAACATGCTTCTTGTGCAACGCCTTCCATCAAACAGCCATCTCCAACAACACAATAGGTGTGATTATTGATGATTGGAAAACCAACTGCGTTGAATCTTTCAGCAAGCATTTCTTCAGCAATTGCCATGCCAACTGCAGTTGCCACGCCCTGCCCAAGAGCACCTGTTGTGGCTTCAACTCCATCAGTGACTTTATATTCTGGATGCCCTGGTGTTTTCGAGCCAAGTTTGCGCATTTCTTTAAGGTCTTGCAAGCTCACATCAAAGCCGAAAAAATTTAAAAGAGTGTAATAAACAGGACAGGCATGACCTGCAGAAAAAACCAACCTATCACGATTGAGAAAGTCTGTATCAGACACATCAAAGTTGTAGTGATTTTTAAATAATGCCAACATAAAACTACTCATGCCAAGGCTCGCTCCAAGATGACCACTCTTTGCATGAGTGATGGATTGTGCGGTTATAGATTTTAAATAATTTAATGTTTTTTCTGAAATTTTCATAATAGCTCCCCTAAAATTTCGATCAATTTTTTGCTTGCTTGTTTTTTATCTTTGTTTTGCAGCGTTATCGTCGTGTGTGAATTTTCTTCTAGAAATTGATTTCGTTCATCATAGGCTATCTTGCTTTTAACTTCATCAATAAATTCTTTCCCAAGCTTAAGATAACATATAACTGACTGAGAAAATAATTTGAAATTTTCTTTGAACAATTCAAAGCCAATCGAAAGCACGCAGTCGATATAACCAGCACATTCTTTTAAGGCACTTTTTTCTCTTTTCTTAAGATATGCAACTCCCACTCGCTGCAATATTAAATCTCGTTCCTGCACCTGATACTGCACAATATCTTCACAACTGGTGTAATGCATCTGCAAACGCAAGGCAAGCTGCTCAGCAACAGCGGTATTAAACTTGCTGTCAAGACCAACCAATAGAATGTTTGTGCAATTTTTAGGCGATTTCATAAAGATATATTAGCATAAAAACTTTATTTATCAAAGTTTTTAGCACACTTTTGCAAATTTCTCTTAAGTCTTGCTTTTAGGCAACTTTACACCCCAAATCAATATAAGCAGCACGCCTGTGACTAAAATGACAATGGTAAAGTCAACGCCTATTTCGTTTAAGTAGTTCACACTTAATTTTCCATCTGAAACTGCAAGAGCAAAACTGCCAATGTCTTTGGTCATAAGAATTTGCGCTCCAATATCTTGAAGCCTTGAAATTACTTCGTTGTCTGGAAGCTCATATTGATTGTCAATTCCAACACTTATGCAGGCATAGGCTGGAGTTGTTTCAAGCAAAAACTCTTCTGTAGTTGCGCTGTCTGATCCGTGATGTGAAACTTTTAAAACATCGACATCCAACTCCTCACCACTAGACAACAGTTCTCTTTCGACTAAAGCTTCGCTGTCCCCAGTAAATAAAAAACTTTTTCCTTCACATTCTATTTTGACCACTGCGCTATAATTGTTTGTGGCTGAGTAACTATCTTCGATTGGCGACAAAAAATCAATTTGAGCTCCACCTTCGTTGAACGAAATTCCACTTTCGCTGTAAACCATTTCAACAGCATTTTCAGCAAGCGATGAAATTGCGTTTTCATAGGTTGCCGTTTGAGAAACTTGAAAAGTTGAATTCGGATTTTGTTCGCTTTCTGTTTGAGACAGTATTTTAGGTCGAAAAGCCAGTTCGATCTCAAAATTCTCAACAACATCTCTTGTTCCACCAACATGATCGGCATCTGGATGAGTTAAAATCAAATAATCAATAACATGATGATTGCAAAGCGACATAAACTGCTCAATATAAGTTATCAATTTATCGCTTTCATAACTTTCTCCTGTGTCAATAAGCATTATTTTATCACTGGGGAAACGAATCAATGTGGCATCACCTTGACCAACATCGACAAAATGCACTTCCATCTCACTTTCACTTGCAGAAGTCACGATAGATGGATAGCGAAAATAAACTAGCCCATCAAAAAGGAAAAAGATGAGCAAAAACGCAGCCACAACAAACAGTGTCAGCAATATTCTGATCAAAATTTGAATTTGATTTCTTTTGACACTTTCCACAACTTTTGAAATTTTTTGTTTCATTTTACAAACACAATATCATCTGGCAAAACCTTCTTCTTTTTGCAAGGTTTTCTTCTGAACAGCTCAAGAATTTTTGGCATAGCGTCAATTGTTGCCTTGTAACCTTCATCAATCATGTCATCAAGCCCATCGGTGCTTGTTGACTTGAATCGTTTTGTCTCAGGGCCGATCACCACATCTCCATTTACGTAGCCGCGAATTGCATTACTTTTCATCAAAATTCTGATAGAGCATGAAAGCACATCAAAAAGTTTGGTGCTGTTTGTGCCATAAAGCCGAGATTTGTTGACATCAACGGCAACCACATAATCGCAGCCAAAATATTTTGGTATGTCTGCTGGAATGGTGTTTTGCAAGCCACCATCAGCCAAAATCATATCGTTATACTCAACTGGTTGAAAAACTCCAGGCACTGCACAACTTCCACAAACCGCACTTGCAAGGTCACCTTTTACAAAACAGACTTCCTTCGCCGACTTTAAATCAACAGCAACTGCAGCAAAAGGTGTCTGACAATCTTCAATATTTTTTTCGCCAAGATTTGACTTGATCACTTCAGCAAGTCCATCAAGTTTTGAAGCGGTAAACGGCAAAACACTCTTTCTTATATCTTTCATGCGAACACTTTTTGCAACTTGGTAAAGTTGTTTAAAGTTATAACCATTTGCGTAAAAAGCGCCGACCAAGCTTCCAGCACTTGTGCCAGCGATAAAATCAAATTTTATTCCAAATTGCTCAAAGGCTTTGATGGCACCAAGATGAGCAAAACCACGAGCTCCTCCGCCGCCAAAAGCAATGCCAACCTTGACTTTTCTTTTTCTAAAAATCATGTTAACCTCTAGAATAAGTATATCACCAAATTTTGAAAA
>CALVNA010000016.1 GCA_944349535.1 uncultured Clostridia bacterium | reverse complement strand
ATTTATTTCAGTGCTTTGAGTGATAAATGATGCATAATCACTTAAAGGAATTTGATAAACATATTGATCGTCTGTGATTGTTGGAGTGACGGTGTAAGAACACCACATATAGTTGATTTGAATGTCAATTTCGCTTAAAAGTTGCTCTCCCACTATTGTCAACACAAAAGTTGATCTGTCAAGCGTTGCAGACAAAAGCGGCTTGAAAGATTTATAGAAAACAGTACTAAATTCTGCCGAAAAATCACTTTGATAAAGATAAGGGTTTGAAGATAGTGCACAAACATAAGCTTTAAGACTTCCGCCATCAACTTGATTTAGGTCGAAATTGGTTGCTGTGATATGCTCAAAGGTTGTTGTTTGATTGCCTGAAATAATGGTAACATTATAAAAATCTGCATTTTCTATTGAATTCCAAGAAATAATATTTGTTTGATTGTCATAAACTAACTCTGGGCAGTCAAGCTTGAAAGTGCATATCCAAGTGATTGGCTGGCTGTAATCACTGTTCGCCCCCTCTGTTTGACCACGATAACATGCAGAAACTTGATATCTTTGACCAGCAACAAGGCCTTCTATATCATCAAGCGATATAATATTGCTTTCACTGTTGACTGGTATGGCTTCACCGTCCAATTCAAATACAAAGCGGTAACCTTGATAGTTGTCGTTTGCGTTGACTGAAAAGTATGTGAGCTCTTGATTGGTAACTTGAACTTGGTCTGGAGCGTTTGAATTGTAATTCAACAAAAAAGCCAGCAATATTCCAACCACAATTGCCACGCCAATTATTGAACTGCCAACAATCAACCAAATTTTTTTCTTGCTGATTGGCTTTTTCTCAGCTTTTGTTTGTTCTTCCATTTGCAAATAGTATAACCCAAACAACTGAAATTTCAAAATATTTTATTTAAATTGTCAACATTTTGTCAATTTTGATGGCAAAATTTTAAAAACAATATTGACAAAGGTGGTTTTGTGTGATAAAATTGACTTAACATTGGAGGGAAAATATGATTTTTGAAAACTTGTCAACATCTCAACTTGCAGCTTTTATTTTAGGGATTATCTTTTCAGTCTTTGCTGTAGTTGCAGTAATTATTGCGATCAAAAAAACTCAGGCAATAAAATTTTCAACTAGTGCTATTTTACTTTTGCTGTTGATGCCTTTTCTCGCATTTATAAGCTGGTTCTTCTTGATATTCTCATTCATCAACGGATTCAGCGAATTCTTAGCTTTGATTATCGCTATTTTGATTTCTGTCGTAGTTTGTGTTATGGTTGCCGTGGTTGCCCTTGAACTTTACAAACGCAGCAAAAAACTTATGACACAGGAAGAAATTGATGCTTTGGCACAAGAAGCTGAAGAAGAGCAAGACGATGAAGTTGAAGAAATTGAAAAAATTGAAGAAAAACCTTTGCAAGAAGTAAAGCAAACTGAAGTTTTGGTGATTCCAGAAAACATTGAAACTAAAAAAACTGAAGAGCAACTTGAAGAACCTGTGGAAGTTGACAACAAACCTGATGAAGTTGAAACTGAAGAATTGACTCTTGAAGAACCTGCAGTCAATGAAGAAACAGAAGAACAACTTGAAGAACCTGCAGTCAATGAAGAAACAGAAGAACAGGAAAATTCAGTTGCAAATGAGGAGATTGAAGAGCAAACAGAAGAATCTGCTGACAGCAAAGAAGATGAAGAACAACCTCTTCCAGAAGAGCAAACAGAAGAAGAGGGAGAAGATGAAGACTTTGATGACGAAGATCTTGACAGAAAATTTGATGAACTTCTTGAAATGCTCAAAAACGAGCCAATTATGACTGACGAAGAACAACTTGATGATTTGGCTGATGATGTGATTGACGATTTCCAAGAAGACATGGGCAAGAAAAAAGACGACAAAAAAGATGATGAATAAGGGCTAAAATTTTAGTCCTTTTTTCTTGTAAAAAATTTAAGAAAACAGTTGACAAAGCCAATTAAAATAGCTATAATAAGCAATGAAATAAAATCTAAATCCAAAGACAGCAAGTGTGAAAACATAAACGCATAGGCGTGCTTGCCGAGGAAAAAAGTAATAAGTGAGTTTTAAGCAATAATCTCTACGCTTTTTTCCTTGAGGCGTAGAGATTTTATTTTATAACACAATATTCTAAAAAAGGAGGAAAAGAACAATGAGTGCTAATTTAGAAGCAAAAAAGCTGATTGTCGAAGAAATCAAAGATAAGCTTTCAAAAGCAAAATCTGTAACTTTCGTTGACTACAATAAGCTTACTGTTGCCGAAGACACTGAAATGAGAAGAAATTTCAAGAAAAACGGCGCAGAATACAAAGTCTATAAAAACAGACTTATGCTCCTTGCACTCAACGAACTCGGAATCAAGGGTGCCGAAGAATATTTGCACGGCACAAGTGCGGTTGCTTTCAGTTATGATGACGAAGTCAGCGGAGCAAAAATCGTTTGCGAAACTGCAGAAAAAACAAAGAAATTAACCGTAAAATTTGGTTTATTAAACGGCAACTTCGTTGAAAGCAAGGAAATTGAAGCTTTGGCAAAACTTCCTTCAAAAGAAGTTCTTGTCGCAAAACTGCTGGGAACTCTCAATGGTCCTATTTCAGCTCTTGCAAGAGTTCTCAATGCCCCTGTTCAAGGGCTTACAATCGCTTTGAATGCTATAGCATCAAAGTAGTCGCATAAAATTAAGGAGGAAATAAAAAATGGCTGATATCAAAAAATTAGTTGAAGAAATCAAATCTATGACAGTTCTTGAAGTAAGTGAACTTGTAAAAGAACTTGAAGAAACATTTGGCGTAAGTGCTGCTGCTCCAGTTGCAGTAGCTGCTGCTCCAGTTGCTGGTGCTGCTCCAGCTGCTGAAGAAAAGAGTGAATTCAATATTGAACTTACTGAAATCGGAGCAAACAAAATCGCTGTTATCAAAGTTGTAAGAGAAATCACTGGACTTGGTCTTGGCGAAGCAAAAGCTCTTGTTGAAAGCGCTCCAAAAGTTGTTAAGGAAAACGTTCCTACAAACGAAGCTAAAGAACTTGAAGCTAAACTTAAAGAAGCTGGCGCAACTGTTACACTTAAATAAATCAAATAAGAATATTGTGTTAAAAAAAACTGAGCATTTTTGCTCAGTTTTTTTGTATAAATTGAAAAACTATTTGTCAATTCTAAAAACTCGTCTCCATTCCATAGCCATATTTTTATCAAACTTGACAGCATCTGTAGGCGTAGCATTGAATTTCCTTCTGCACTTTCCGCTTTTCCAGTTTACCGAGCATTTTGGATTCATGCAGTAGTAAGTTATCATATAATTTCCAGTTACAGCTAAAAGACCAACCCCAAGAAGATTGTCTGTTGCTTTGGTTGAAAAATATATAGACTTTTCTCCGCAAACCGGGCATTTTCCAATCGATTTGACTTTTGTCCCCATTCCAAGAAACTGTTCGGCATATGCTTGAATCTGCTTTGCTTTTCTTTTTTGTTTAATATCTTGTTGTTCTTCAGCATCCTCTTCTTCCTCTGTTTGCAAAGTTTCTGCACCGCTATCGGCTGAAAGTTCAGATGCTGTTTGTTCAGACTCCTGAGCACCCTCTTCAATTTCTGAATTTAAATTGCTTTCTTGCTGCTCTTGATTTGCTTCCGCGTCTTCAGAACTATATCCGCCGCCAATATACATAGGTTGAAAGTCAGAGTAGCTTTGTCCGCGCCCCATTCTTTTTAAGCGTATTAAATTTGCTCGCTCTCTTGCCGCCAATCTATCTTTGTCTTCAGCCATGGTTCCCCCTTTTTAATTATGATCTTTATCCCAGCAGCAGTTTTTATATTTTTTTCCACTGCCACAATAACATAAATCATTGCGATTAAGTTTTGGCTTGTTGTTGATCACTGTTTTCTGAGCCGCACGCTTCTGTTTTTCCTTTGCCTCTTTGGCTGCTTTTTCTTCAGCGGTCAACTCTTTGCCTGTAACATAAACCTGATACTGTGGTGTGGCAGGTTGCTCTGGTTGCTTAGCTTCAATTTTAGTATTCACCAAAACCTTAACGGTATTCTCTCGGATTCGATCAATCATTTTATCAAACAAATCAAATCCGTCTTTTTTATAGGCAAGCACTGGATCTTGTTGACCAAACTGTCGAGCAAGAATTTCATCTTTCATGATTTGCATATCTTCAATATGCCCAATCCAATTAAAATCAACCATTCTGAGCAAAACAAAGCGCTCAACTGACGCAAAATCAAAGCCCATTTCTTTGACGTGTTCTTGCTGTGCATTGTATCGATCTTCAACAAGCTTGACAACCTTGTCAGTAAACTCTTGTTGATCACAACCTTCAACAAAATCTTCGTCAATGGTGTTGCTTTCTCTTGGAAGAAGCCCTTTTTCAAGTTCGTTGTTGATTTTTTCTAAATCCCATTCATAGAAAGGCTTATTATCATCAACACAATTATTTACCGCTCTTGCCACAACATCTGGTATCATGTTGTAAATTTGATCATGCACCGGTTCGCCGTCAAGCACCATGTTTCTTTGCTTGTAAATAATTTCTCGTTGTACATTCATAACATCGTCAAATTTTAAAACAGATTTTCGCTGGCTAAAGTTTTGAAGTTCAATTCGTTTTTGTGCGTTTTCAACTTGTTTTGAAAAAATCTTAAGCTGAATAGGTGTTGAGTCGTCAAATCTGAACACCGCAGCAACTCTTTTGAGTTTATCGCCGCCAAAGCGTCTTATCAAATCATCTTCAAAAGACAAGAAAAACACGCTTGAACCAGGATCACCTTGTCGTCCAGCACGACCACGCAACTGATTGTCAATTCTTCTTGACTCATGTCTTTCGGTGCCCACAATATGAAGACCGCCAAGTGCCTTCACCTCTTCCTTTTCTTTGTCGGTTTCAGCTTTAAACTCGTTATAAAACTTTTTGTAAACTTCTCTTGCCTGGTTGAGTTTGTCATCATTTATCGTGTTGAAAGCCGTTGCATAAGAGATTTCTTCTTCGCTATAGCCCTTATCACGCATTTTTTTGGTCGCCATAAACTCTGGATTGCCGCCCAACAAAATATCGGTTCCACGACCTGCCATGTTGGTGGCAATAGTAACAGCGCCTTTTCTGCCGGCTTGTGCAACAATTTCACTTTCTTTTTCATGATTTTTTGCGTTTAAAACTTGATGCTTAATTCCACTAGCTTTAAGAGCCTTTGAAATAAGTTCACTTTTGTCAATGTTGATTGTGCCAACAAGCACAGGTCTGCCAACTTGCGAGCAAGCTTTAATCTCTTCAATTATGGCTTTGATTTTCCCATTTTCAGAAACATACAAAATATCTGGCTCGTCAATTCTTTTCTTTGGAAGATTTGGCGGAATTGTAACAACGTCAAGATTGTAAATTGTTCGAAACTCACCTTCTTCAGTTTTGGCAGTTCCTGTCATACCAGACAGTTTTGTGTAAAGTCTGAAGAAGTTTTGGAAGGTTATCGTTGCAAGTGTTTGATTTTCATCCTTAACTTGCACCCCTTCTTTTGCCTCAATTGCCTGATGAAGTCCGCTGCTAAATCTGCGACCTGGCGACAAGCGCCCTGTAAACTCGTCAACAATAATGACTTCGCCGTCTTTGACAATATAATTTTCATCACGATGCATGATAAAATTTGCCTTTAAGGCATTGTTAATATAATGGTTTGTTTCAAGATTTTCAATGTCAGACAAGCTTTCGATTTTATAATAATTTTCTGCTTTTTCTATTCCGCTTTCAGTCAAATTGATCTGTTTGGTTTTGATGTCGATCTCAACATCTTCATCTTTTTTAAGAGTTTTTGCAAATCTTTGAGCCTTAACATAGCCTTCACTTGATTTGCCTCCTTTGCCACTTATGATAAGCGGAGTTCTTGCTTCATCAATCAAAATTGAGTCAACTTCATCGACTATTGCAAAATTCAATCCTCTTTGCACTCGTTGCGTTTTGTTTGTAACCATGTTATCACGCAGATAATCAAAACCAAGTTCATTGTTTGTGCAATAAGTTATGTCGCAATTGTAAGCGGCTTTTTTCTGCTCAGGATTTTGGTCGTTGAGAGTTACTCCAACAGTCATCCCCAAAAATTTGTAAACTTTTCCCATCCACTGAGCATCACGCTTTGCCAAATATTCGTTGACTGTCACAATATGCACGCCTTTGCCAGAAATTGCGTTAAGATAAGCCGGCAAAGTTGCCACCAAAGTTTTTCCTTCACCTGTTGCCATTTCTGCAATTCGCCCTTGATGCAAAGCAATTCCGCCCAAGATTTGCACATAGAAATGACGCATATTCAAAACTCTCGCACTCGCCTCACGCACTACGGCAAATGCTTCTGGCAACAAATCGTTGAGAGAAGTGCCTGTTTTATATCTATTTTTGAACTCTTCAGTGCAAGAACGCAACTGCTCATTCGAAAATGATTTGTATTTTTCTTCCAGCGCAACGACCTTGTCTGCTATTTTTTTTAACTTTTTTATTTGTGCTCGGTCGCTTCCAAAAAATCCCATTTTTTTCTCCTTTAAAGCCTCTAGTGATTATTTTAACAAAAATTTGTGATTTTTTCAAGAAAAATTGGCTTTTTACTGTCTGTTTTTAATATTTTGAGCGTATTTTGCAAACTTTTTGACATTTTCTGCATTTTTAAAAGCTTACACTCAAACGAAAACTCTAAAATTATATGCTTATTCTTCTTTCGCAAATTTGGTTTAAACCTTGACTTATATATGAAAATCTATTATACTAATATAAATGTTATGGAGGAAAGAATGGCAAATATTGATGTTGTAAACAACATAAACTCTAAAGATAAAAAATATACACAACAAGTAAGTATGACAAATGACTCTAACACCCCACTTTTGCAAGTTTACACTCCAGGTCAAAGCAAGCCTCTTGCCGTGTTAACAGGGAAAAACAAACTTGTTTTAAAATTCAACAAAACCGCTTTGAAAAATTTGCTTTTTGAAGATGGGCAAGAAGATATAATCACAAACCTTCTAAATGGCAATCTTGAAATTGTGAATAATGCCGCTGTTATGATGAATGTTGCTGCTAAAAGCGATGAAGTCAGCTTTAAAATCAATGCCGGCTCAAGCGAAAAAATTATTGATGTAACAATTTCTCCTCTTGGCATCACTGTTGATTATGACAACAAAACTTATAAAGCAATCATCAAAGAGACAACGAAAGACAATGATGGCCGTATGCAGTCAAATAATTTTGTTCTCTCCACCGAAATGTTTAAAAAACTTGTCGGCAATGAGGATAGAAGGTTTGCATCCCACACCATCAGCAAAGTGCCAGCTTTTATGTGGTATCAATATTTTTCTACTGCAAATTTGCAAGACTTTGTTGCTGCGAAGCTTTCACCATCATTGAAGGCTGTTAAATTTTCAACAAACGACACAGCAGTTTACAGCATAATTGAAGATAACAGAATCAAACTTTTTCATGACGGTTCCTTTAAAGAAATAAAGAACTTACATCTCTTCAAAGATTCAAGCAGTCATTTTTTGATTATGGAGTATGGTCGCGGTAAAGGCCTTGTTTCTGTTCGCATCAAACTGCCAACTGATGAAAAAGAGCGAAGCAACATCATTTCAAATTTTGAAAACACCTTTTCTGTCAATTTTGACAAATACAACAATGGCAAATATAAGTATGAGCAAAAAGACTCAACAGGCTATGCAGAATATTCTTTCCGCTTGCCAAACAAACGAACTATCACAATCGCTGATGAAAACAAAAAACAAACAGGCGGCTCTGATATTGACTATGAACAATTCCGAGCCATGTTTGCCAACCTTTCTCAAGAATTGATTGCGGCAATGCAAGCAGAGTTTAAAGCCTTGCGAGGCGATACCCGCTCAATAAACCAAACTCTTCAACTTTTGCTTGGCACAACATTATCTCTTCACGATGCGCTGCGTTTAGTTTCAACAGCTGTCGGAAGACAAAGTGATCTTCTTATTGAAATCAAAACTCTGATGCAAGAATTAAATATCAGCGAAGTTAATCTTAACTCAATCTACAGCAAAATTGATGAGCTGAGCAACGCTCTTAGTGCTATCGTAGAAGATTTGACTGGCAAACAACATGATTATCAAGCAGTTTTAGCTCGCTTGAAAGCTAACGGTGAGAAGCTTGATGCTATCATTGCTGAAATACAAAAATTGCCGTCAACAAATACTCAAGTTTTTGAGCAAATAAATCAAATACTGGAAAAACTGCAAGCAATCGAAACTCAACTTGGATTTATGGCAACAAGTTTGAAAAATGTCGATGGCGAGCTTGAATTAAACTTAGACATAATTGATACTCTTGCAAAAAGTTTAACTCAAATGCAAGAGAAACAGCAAGAATTATTAAAACTCCTTCAACAGTACTCACACAATCCGCCACAATCGTCTCAAGAAATCACAAATTTACTTCAAAACATTCTCAACCAAGTTGGTTTGTTAAAGAATTTTGATGCAACACAAATCACCGATCATCTTTCAACCATTTCTAATAGTCTTGCAGATAATCCAACAAAAGATCAGCTGGAAAAAGCTATTGCACTTCTCAACCAATTGGCAGCAAACAAAAACAAAGATGAAGTGGCAAGTGCCATGAAAGAACTTTTAACTTCTCTTTTGGACGATATGACTGCTGCAAGAGAACAATTTGCTTATCAACTTGCTGAAATGACCGCAACTGAAGATACAAACGACATCTCTTTAAACCACGATCGCACAAAAGAAGGTCAAACTTTAATCGTCAACATGATTGCTAGTTTAGAAAAAGAAACTCCACAAAATATTGAACAAGTTATAGAATTGTTGCAACAAATTCAAAACTCTGTAAAAGACGGCAAAAACAGTCCTGTTCTTGCCAGTCTGATTGACAGATTTGATGCAATGAACAACAAGTTGAAAGCTCTTCCTGCAGAAACTAAAACTGAAACCGCTCTGGCATTATTGAAAAATTTGGCTAAAAGTCAATCTGCTGTGAAAGGAACGAAATCTAACGCGAAAGACAGCAAATCAAAGACTTCAGAACAGCCGAAAACTAAAGATGCCGAGAAAACAGCCGAAAAAGAAACAGAGAGCGATGACAAAATTGAATTGCCTGGAACAGAGAAAAAGCTTGACACAAGTTTTTGGGCTGAAACAGGAACTGTTCTTATCTCTGGTATTGCGATGATTGCTGCCGCCTTGACTGGCATTGGAGCTTTTGTTGTTGTTGCAATTGGTGCAATGGCTGCAAGCTTTGTTTTGACAAGCATCAACGGAAGCAAGATTGTTTTGCCAAAGCGCACAATTGACGCACAGCTGACAAGCAATAAATATACATTGTTTAGAAACGCAGATCTCGAATATGCAAAATCACTTGAAAACTATAAAATAGTTGCATCTCAAGCACATGCATGGCTAGAATCAGATGAGGCCAGTGCAGAATTTGGCAAGAGTTTTATGGAAGAATTTGCAAAGTATGGCAGAGAACCACAAACCATTGATTATGTTTCACGATTTGCAGAGCTTGTTGGCCGCGAGCCAAGCCAAACTGATCTTGAAGCTCTTGCAAAAATACATAGAGCAAACACAAAACAGGATCGACAAAAGGCTATAGACGAATTTATTAAGTCGCAACCAAAAAACCAACAAGAAAAGTTGAAAAAAACTTTTGCAAAAACTTCATTCTTTGATCAAGACCATTATTATGACCAAGCTCAAGTGGCTGAAGGTCTGCTCAGATTGCAACAAACAAAGCCTGGCAGCAAACTGCGCGAGTCTGAGATAGTGTCTTTTATTGAAGAAACCTTTCCAAATCTTGACAAGGTTACACAAGAAGAATTTTTTGAAGATTGCTCAAAATATTCAAGTTCAGATATAATAGATCGATATTTCGGCGATCTCCCTACCGTTGCAGAACTTGAAAAACAAGGTAAAACCAAAAACGAGATTGCCGCCACTCTTACGAAAGATCAAGTTGAAAAAGATCTTAAAGTTGTTATTAAAAATTCAAAAGATGACAAAACATATGCTACAGAATTCTTGAAACAATATCATGGAGCCATCCACGACCATCAAGTCACCCTTGTCGCACAAAGATTGCTGACAGATGAAAATATTAAAGCTAGCTCAGCTTTTATCCAGCATTGTCAAGTGGTTTCTGGAGCCGCTCTTTCATCACAACAAAAACGAGATGGAGCCGCATCAATCATCAGCAAATCTAATCATTCTTTTTCAGAATTTTTGTTCTACCATGAAAAAAATATTGCAAGACAAAAACAACTCATTGATCGATATAGCGATATATTTATGCTGAACAATGCAAGATCACAAGATTCTCAAATGTGGACGGACAGACTGGCTGCTTCAATGGATGCAAGCTTGCAAAATTACGCGGTTGCCCGTTTCCAATATGAAAGTTGCAAACTTGACAGAACGATTGCAAAGCTGCATCAACATATATTCGACACTAAAAACATTGAAAACGAAATTAACACTGAAAAAAGCATGAAAGAAGCACTGGACAGACTGAGACAATTAAATTCTAAAGAAGGTGCGACGTGTGAAGCCTTGACTGATGCATTATATCAAAAATTAATTGAAAAAAGTGTTGCAGTATCAAAAGGAAAAGACGAAAATTTTTCTGTATCAGCAGACGCACAAAAGGCTTTTCTTGATTTGCACGAAGAAATAAAAGCAAGTGGAATTCTCAACAATATTATGGCCTCTTTTGTTTCCAATAAAGATGATAATAATATTTATCTTTCTGGAAACACTGCCGATCGATATGTTAAAAATCAAAACTCAAGACCTGCAATGTCAAGCCAGTCATCACAAAAGACGATTTTGGAACTTGTTGACGAACACATAAAAGAAGCTTTGATAAATGCATACATCGAATTGCAAGCTCAGGAAGCATATAGCGAAGATTTTGATGAAAGAATTGCGCAGCAACAAAGACTACGTCAAGAATTATCTGGAAAAAGCATTGCTGAAATTGAAAACAATATTTTAAAAAGTGATTTAAACAAATTGTATAAATCAAACCCAACGCTTAAAAAATGCAAAGAATATCTTGAAAAGAAAAATGCTTTTGAAACGAAATATGGAACCGACTTATACCACAAACTTTATAATTCTGTTTCTAATGATCTAACACCGCAAACAAACAGTTCTGACAAATCATTTTCATCTTTGTTGAACGAAAATCAATCCGCTGTCAAAATTATCAATTTGCTTCCAGCAAATATGCGAATCATATTGCTTGATAGAATATCTAAAAAGAAAAACGTGACGCTCAATCAGGCTTTGAAACAAGAGCTCCCAAAACTTCTGGATGAGATTTGGGCCACCAAAACAACAAGCTTGCGGGGCAAAATCACCTCCCCAACTCACCTACCTGAATACGTAATGGCAAGAGCACGAAGAAGCGCGAATAGGACATTTACAATTTATTCTTCAGATCTTGATGAACAGCAAGTACGAGAAGAAGTCCAATCACTACAAGCAATCCGCCTGACCGAAGAAAGCTCTGCTGAAGAGTCAAAAATTGAAGAAACAGATCGTGAGCTTGCAAAACAACATAAAAAATTGGTTGAACTTGAAGTTTCGTTCAATAGAACTATTCAATATGTTCTCCAAAATCATGGAGCTGGACATGATGTCAATTATACAAAAGTAATGATTGAATTTGCTGAAATTATACAAAACAACGCAAAAGCATTGCCAAAAAAATATGCTGAGATTTTGCAAAACGCACTCAGCGGCGACGAAAGCGATAAAACAGTCAATGAAATTGTAAGCAGCCTAAAATCAATCAGCCAGAAAAATGGTGAAAAAGCCAGTGGGAAGGTAAATACCACCGACAAAAAATTGAACATACGCATGAAAAAAATGTGGGAAAGCTTTGTTGAACAAATCCGCCAATCAATCAAAGTCGCACAAGAGAAAAATCTCAGTAACAGCAAGAAAAACAAGGCTGAGATTAAAGATAAAAAGAAGAAACAAAAGGGGAATTCAGTCAGAAGAAAATTGCGTTTCTACTACAGACAGAAGCAGAAAGCTGTTGAAAATCAAACACGTAACCATGAAGAAAACTTACAGATACCAGAAGCTCAAACAAATCAGCCTGAGCAATCTGCTGATGAACAACATGTTTCTTAAAAAAGACGAAGTGCATTGCAAAAAATGCACTTTGTCTTTTAAAATTGGTATTAAACACAAATAAAAACTTATGTATAAAAGGAAAAAATATGAAAATCGGAGTTGTAGGACTGCCAAATGTTGGCAAAAGCACTTTGTTTAATGCAATCACTGAAGCTGGAGCTGAAAGCGCCAACTACCCTTTTTGCACAATCGAACCAAACATTGGTGTTGTAGATGTGCCAGACCAGCGCTTGCAAGTGCTTGGAAAGATGTATAATACTCAAAAAATCACTCCAGCATCAATAGAATTTGTTGACATTGCAGGACTTGTTGCCGGAGCCAGCCATGGTGAAGGCTTGGGTAATAAATTTTTAAGCCATATTCGTGAAGTTGATGCCATAGTGCATGTTGTAAGATGTTTCGAAAATGAAAAGATTATTCATGTTAGTGGTTCTGTTGATCCACTGCGAGACATTGAAGTAATCAACCTTGAGCTTGCCCTTGCGGACCTCGAACAAGTGTCAAAAAAACTTGAAAAGGATGAAAAACTTATCAAAACTGGCGACAAAACTTTGATTGCGGGCGTTGAACTTATGCGAAAAATCAAAGCTGCTCTTGAAAACAACCTTCCTGCAAGATCGGTTGAGGTTGATGAAGAAGAACTTGCCATTTTAAAAAATTTGCAACTTTTGACGGCAAAACCAGTCATTTATGTTGCAAATATTGGCGAAAACGAAATTGGACTGGAAAACAACAAATATGTCAAACAAGTGCAGGAATTTGCACAAAAAGACCATGCAAAATGCATAAGTTTGTGCGCAAAAATTGAAGAAGAAATTGTAAGTTTGCCAAAAGAAGAACGAGAATTCTACAAACAAGAGCTTGGCATCAATCAAAGCGGACTTGAAAAACTTGTTGTTGCAAGTTATGACCTTTTGGGGCTTATGAGCTACTTAACAGCAGGCGAAAAAGAAGTGCGGGCTTGGACGATCAAAAAAGGTACTAAAGCACCTCAAGCAGCAGGAAAAATCCATTCAGACTTTGAAAAAGGCTTTATCAAAGCAGAAGTTGTTTCATACAGCGACCTTGTCGAAGCAGGCTCTTTTGTCAAAGCTAAGGAAAAAGGAAAGGTCCGAATGGAAGGCAAAGATTATGTTGTCAATGATGGTGATGTGATTTTATTTAGATTTAATGTTTAAGGATTTTTTATGGAAAAACAACAACTTTTACACAAGCTTTGCTTAACAAATCTTTTGCCACTGGCTTTTTTGGGTGACAGCGTTCACACAATGTTTGTGCGAGAAAGGATTTTGCAAACAAATGATAATAAAATGACAAATTATCATACTGCTGCAGCCTCTTTCTGTAAAGCTTCAGCTCAAAGGCAAACACTTGAAAGATTGCAACCTCTTTTAAACGAGCAAGAAAAAGAAATTGTGCGAAGAGCAAGAAATGCTCATCCAAAACACTCAGCAAAAAATGCCAGCAGCCATGACTATGCTCAAGCAACTGCTTTTGAAGCTTTGATTGGCTATTTATATTTGTCAGAAAACAGTCAAAGGCTTGAGCAATTTCTTGAAATTTCCATGCAAAAGGAGTGAAAAATGCAAATTGAAGGAAGAAATGCGGTCAGAGAAGCTCTTGGCAGCAAAATGACAATCAACAAGCTTATGATTGACAAAAATTTGCAAAACCGCAAAGATGAAATTGTCAATCTTGCTGTGCTCAACAAAATTAAAGTTGAATTTTTGCCAAAAGCTTTGCTTGACAAAAAGTCAATTACAAATCATCATCAAGGTTTTATTGCTCAAGTTGTCGATTTTTCTTACTGCACCGTGCAAGAGATAATTGAAAAGGCAAAAGAAAAAAATGAGCAGCCTTTTGTTGTCCTTCTTGACGGCATTGAAGATCCGCATAATTTTGGTGCCATCATCCGAAGTTGTGAATGTGCCGGCGTGCATGGCATTGTCATCGGCAAAAACAGATGCTGTCAAGTCAATGAAACTGTCATTCGCACAAGCACTGGTGCAATTGCAAATATGCCTATTGCAAAAGTTGGCAACATCAAAGATGCCATTGAAGAGTTGAAAACAAATGATTTGTGGGTTTATGCCGCAGAAACTGGCGGAGAAAATATCTACCAACAAAATCTCAACAAACCAATCGCTGTGGTGATTGGCTCAGAAGGACATGGCGTCAGAGAAATTGTGAAATCCCACTGTGATGGAATCATCACACTGCCACTAAAAGGTAAGGTCAATTCTTTGAATGCTTCTGTCGCTTGCGGCATTGTGGTTTTTGAAATTTTAAGACAACGGGAAGGAAAATAATGGAAGAACTTATCGAAAAAGCACAGAATGGAGATGAAAACGCAATTGAAAAGTTGCTTTCAAGCTATAAACCACTTGTCAATAAAATTGCAAGAAGCTATTTCTTGACAGGTGGAGATATTGAAGATCTGGTTCAAGAAGGCATGATAGGTCTGTATAAAGCAATCAAAACTTTCAAAAAGGGCAAAACGGCATCTTTTATGACCTATGCTGGCACTTGCATTAAAAATCAAATTCAAAGTGCTGTAAGGGTTGCAAGCTCTGAAAAAAACATGGTGCTTTCCACCGCTTTGCCAATTGAAAGAAATGATAGCTTTGATGATGAAGAGGAAGAAATTGAAATTGTTTTGCCTTCTCCCCTGCCAAAACCTGATGAAAAAATTGAAAACAAAGAAAATTTTGAAAATATCACAAAACAAATTGTGAAATCACTCTCACAACTTGAACTTAAAATATTGATTTCCTATCTTAAAGGCTATAATTACAGCGAAATTGCCCAGCAAAACAATATTTCAAAAAAAAGTGTTGACAACGCTTTAAGCAGAATCAAAACTAAACTTTCTTTTTTAAAAAATCAAAATAATTGAAATTTGCTTTTTATGTTTGAAAATTTGTGATATATTTAAAATATAATTTGCTGTCAGAACAACTGCCGATCGCAGTTTGGTGCAAAACGCACCTTGAAAATTTGAAAATTTCAAATTTTCATTCTGACAGCCACCGTTTAAAAAGGAGAAAAAATGAGCAAGATTGACCTTGACAAAATCATTCCAGAAAACGCTCTTGAAGAAGAGATAATTGCCGACCTGAAATCTGGTCGCAATAAAGAAGTCATCACTCGCTGTCCGCCAGAACCAAGCGGATATTGGCACATTGCTCATGTTAAGGCATGGACAATTGATTTTGAAACTGCAAAAAAGTTTGGCGGCAAAACATATCTTCGAATGGATGACACAAATCCGCTAAAAGAAGAAGGTGAATTTGCTGAAAGCTATCTTGAAGACCTTGCATGGCTGGGGTACAAGCCTGACAAACTGATCTACGCAAGCGAAGCATATTTTGATGACATTTACAAAATTGCCGAACAAATGATTATGGATGGCAAAGCCTATGTTTGCGAGCTGTCAGCTGATGAAGTTTCAGCCACACGAGGGACTCTGACCGAGCCTGGCAAAGAAAGCCCATATCGCAACCGAACACCTGAAGAGAACTTAAAGCTTTTCAGAGCTATGCGTGATGGAAAATTTGAAGACGGAAAGGCAACCCTTCGAGCAAAAATTGATATGGCTCATCCAAATATGAATATGCGCGATCCTGTTATGTATCGAGTTTTGCGAGCAAAACATTATCGCCTTGGCAATAAATGGTGCATCTATCCTATGTATGACTTTGCTCATCCGCTTGAAGATGCACTTGAAGGTGTAACTTACAGTCTCTGCTCAATGGAATTTCATGAGCATCGTCCTCTTTATGAGTGGTTTATTGAAAATGGATGGAAAAAACCTTATCCACCAAAACAACGAGAGTTCTCTCGCCTTACCATCGAGAATGTGCTGATTGGAAAGCGTTATTTAAAGCAATTTGTAAATGACGGCATTGTCAGCGGATGGGATGATCCTCGCTTCCCTACCCTTGTAGGCGTAAGGCGCCGTGGCTATACTGCAAAAGCGCTTAAAGATTTTGTTAAATCTGTAGGCTGGGGCAACGTGCTTGAAGTTACCGTACCTTACTCTGCACTTGAATATTACGTTCGTGCCGATCTCAACCAAATTGCAACACGTGCAATGGTGGTGCTGGATCCTTTAAAAGTTGTGATAACAAATTATCAAGGCGAAGACGAAGAATTTGAAATTCAAAACAATCCAAATGATGAGAGCGCTGGCTATCATAAATCTAAATTCGGCAAAGTTATTTACATTGAAAAAGAAGATTTTTCACTTAATCCACCACCAAAATACAACCGCTTGGTTGAAGGCGGCATTGTAAGACTTAAAGGGGCATATATCATAAAATGCAACAAAGTTATCTTCAAAGAAAATGGCGAAATTGATCATCTTGAATGTGAATACATTCCAGAAAGCCAAAGTGGAAATGACACAAGTGGAATAAAATGCAAAGGCACAATTCATTTTGTAAGTGAAAACAACTGCTTTGAAATTACAATCAGAGAATTTAAAAATCTGATTAAACGCGAAATAACTCACCCAGCAAAAGCACTTGCAGATGGTGCAAAAGTTGAAGATATTTTGGAGCCAAACTCTTTGACCGTAAAAAAAGCACTTGCTGAAAACTTTTTGAAAACCGCTAAGGTTGAAGATAAATTTCAATTTATCAGAAAGGGTTACTATTGCATGGATAAGGATAGCACCCCTGAAAATTATATTTTCAACAGCACAATTTCGCTGAAAGATAGTTACAAACCATAAAAAGACTTAAAAAACAAGGATTTTATGCCTTGTTTTTTTAAAAAGTGTTGACAAAAGTGAAATATTGTTATATTTTAATAATAGAGAAAGCGAAATTTTAAAAAATGAGGTGGCAAAATGAACACAGTTATCAATTTCTCAAAACTTTATATGTGTTTGGCCACCTTGATTTTTTGATAGATTGTCATTTAAATAAACCTGGCCTCGCACAATCAAATTTTTATGGAGGTTTTTTTATGCTTAAAAATAAGGAAAAGAAAATAGGTTTATTAACCTATCTAAAACGCTGTAAATTTGGTATATTTTTGTATTTTCTTTCTTATATTTTAGCGTCAGTTTGCAGCATATTCATGACGATCATCCTTGCGTCAACGATTGAAGGTGTTACCTTAGGCCATTTCAGCCAAGCAATAACAAATATGCTTATCATTTTGGCTTTGGCTTTTGGCAAACGCCTATTTTGGTATCTGGCAAGTGTGATATATCAAAAACATGCAAACAAAATTATGTCAGAACTCAATCTTGACCTTGCAAAGCAAGCTTTTAAATTAAACTCAAAAACTTATGCCGACCATGACACTGGCACTTTTGTTCAACGAATAGTTACCGACCCTGAACGAGTTGTTATGCACCTTGCCGATATAATTGCTGTTTTGTTTGACATTATTACTGCGCTTATCATCGTCATTTACATCACTACCCTCAACGTCTATGTCGGGCTTGCAATCGTTGCCCTGCTTGCTGTTTGTCTTGTGATTGAGCTCAGACGCAAAGTCAGCAGAAGAAAATACAAATGGCAGGTGCGAAAAGCGAGCGACACTATCAATTCGCTGACCACCGAAATCGTCCGCAGCGAAAAGGATATCAAATCACTTGGGCTTGAACAAAAATTAAGTCAAATTTCAAAAACTGCTTACGAAAATTACAAAAAAATCAGCTATAAAGCAGAAATTATAGATTCAAGTTTTTGGAGCTCAAGAAATCTGCTGATTGAACTTGGCACAATTGCAATTCTGATTATGGGGGTTTATTTCATAGAGCCTGGCCTGCTCACCCTTGCCGCGTTTATGATCCTTTATTCCAACAACGGCTCGCTTTATCAGTTTGTATGGGGAATCGGCATGATTGTAA